>JBATIA010000180.1:0-1867 GCA_049667415.1 Ignavibacteriaceae bacterium | reverse complement strand
GTCATTGGTCAATTACTGGCAATAAAACCGAACAGGCTTGCGGCGCGTGATGAAAGTAAATGGAATGAACTTCAGGTGGACAGCACAGGTTCAAGAGTTAAGGTTTATGAAGGATCAAAGTTAGCATTGGATATTGTCATAGGTCGATTTTCTTTTAAGCAACCTCGCAGTATGAATACTTTTGTAAGATTATATAATGATAAGGATGTTTATGAAGTTGATGGTTTTTTGGATATGACTTTTAATCAGGGGGCAAATGTTTTCAGAGATTGAACCATCATTAAATCAGATTTTAATAATTGGCAGCAACTTCAATTTACTTATCCGGCCGATAGTTCATTTCAACTTGCAAAAAGCGGTAACAATTGGCAAATCAACGGTTCAATAGTTGACTCAGCCAAAACTGTTAACTATCTAAGAAGACTGGCGAACCTATCAAATAGTAATTTTGTTGATAACATCTCAATTGATCCGAACTCCAATCCTACTTATTTATTAAACATTACAACCACCGACTTACAATTCATAGAAGTGAAAGGATTCCAGGATTCAACATCTTATATCATTCAGTCCTCACAAAATCCTGAAGCTTTGTTTGATGGTAGCAACCTCTCGAAAACAATTTTTGTCGGTCAGTCTTCTTTTACTATTAAGTAAAATTCATCTTCAGAATTTTTCTATTTAAAAAGATAATTATAGATTGTAATAGTCAATTCGAATTTTACTTTTTTAAATGATTATCTGTGAGTAATATTACTCTTGAAAATATAACATTGGCGCTTGCTAACTCATCTGAAATTCTTGGGAAGGATAAATATTTCAATTCCGCGGTTCTCATTCCTTTAATTGAAGTTGAAGATACATACCATCTACTTTTCGAGAAAAGAGCAAACCATATCAGGCAAGGTGGCGAAGTAAGTTTCCCCGGTGGAGAATTCGATCCTAAAAAAGATCAGACTCTTCGTCAAACTGCGTTACGTGAGACTTCAGAAGAGCTTGGTATTCCGGTTGATAAAATTAATATCATCGGTAAGATAGGGACACTTGTTGCACCTATGGGGATTACGGTAGATCCTTTTGTAGGGTTTCTTTCCGTTAAAGATTTGAATGAAATATCTATTGATAAGAATGAGGTTGAAAAAATATTTTTAGTTCCGGTCGACCATTTCTTAAATAAAAAACCAGATGAATACACCGTGAAGCTTGAAGTACATCCATCCTATACTGATAAAAAAGGAAAAGAAATTGAATTACTTCCTGTTCAAAAGCTTGGTCTCCCACCAAAATATTCAAAACCATGGAAGAATGGTTTTCACCGCATTCTTGTTTACGAATCAACTGAAGAGGTGATATGGGGAATAACCGCAGAGATAGTCTATGAATTATGTAGAATGATTCGTCCTAACTAATGAATAAGGTTCTAAAAAATTACAATCATATTATCTGGGATTGGAACGGTACACTTTTAAATGATGTTGAATTGTGTGCCGGAATCATGAATATGCTTCTTACCCAGGAATCTTTGCCTAACATCTCCATTGCAAAATATAAATCAATTTTCACATTCCCGGTTATTGAATATTACAAAATTGCAGGTCACTCATTCGAAAGGACATCTTTTGAAGTCTTAGGAAAACAGTTCATGGATGAGTACGAATTGCGTAAAAATAATTGTAAACTCTTCGCTGGAGTCTCCAAGCTTCTCTCAGAAATACAATCAAAAAATATTAAGCAGCATCTTTTATCTGCGTACGAACAAAACAATCTGAATAATATCCTAAAACACTTTGGTATAATTAATTATTTCCAGTATATAGTTGGACTGGACAACATCTATGCAGGAGGTAAATCACACCTTGCTCAGGAT
>JBATIA010000179.1:0-1735 GCA_049667415.1 Ignavibacteriaceae bacterium | reverse complement strand
ATCTTAGAATACTCCAGAACCAAAGATGAATTAGGAATAACTAAATCTGAGAATTCTGTTCCTAATGTATATCCAATGGAAGAAAGATTTCCTCCTTCAAAAACATTTTCCAGTGAGAGTTCATCGACAAATAAGCTTCCGTAGACTTTACTTTTTATAGACGAGATTCTAAAAGAAGCGTCTGCGAACAGCTGGGCGTTATCCCCGGTGTTCGAGCCGGAGCTTGACAAATAATGATCGGCAAGACGGAAGAACATAACAGGAATTAGATAGACTGGTTCAACTTTACCGCTATAAACAACTGACTCACCAATCGATAATGTCAGATCGTCATCTATATAAAATGAAAGCATATGTGAGGCAATAAATTTTGGGATGTCTGATATACTTTCCCTTCCTTCGACTGAAGTGTATCTGAATGTGGATGAATCAGGTATACCGGATTTTAACCAACCATGAACGTATATAAAGTTCATCCATTTAACAGGACGAATATCGAGTCTTATCATCGGGTAGGAAGGAGCTTTTGAAGACATAATTATTTGTCCTGCTCTACCATTCCCTATATTCAAATTATATTTCCCTAATGAAACATTACCAAACGACCAGCTATAATTAACCTCTGCATCTACTTCGTCGTATTGAATGCTTTTATCAGCTAACTTCGATAAACTTATTCCATGTTCGGGAGTGTTTGATTTTTCTATATCGATATTTTCTCCGGATTCAATATTATCCCGGAAGTTAAGCGAGAAGCCCCAGTGATCGGATATGTAACCGTAGAATTCCAATCCGTTCCAGGTATGTGAATAACCCGAATTAAAATTACTTGCTACCTCAATTCCAAGAATAGGATCAAGATTAAAACTAAATAACGAATCCCTGTAATTAAACAATCTGAATCTTCCTGTTTCTCCTGAAGTAAAGAATTCAGTTCGTGGCAGTCTTAAAGACAAAGTATCACTTATGAATGAAATTTCATCCGCAAATTCTTGTAAATAGAATTCAAGTTCTTTAGTATCAAGTGGAGTCAGCTTAGATTTGTTCGCGAGAGCCTTCAGTAAATATCCCGCAATTTCTTTCCTTGGAACAGGCTTAATTTCTGAATGGTATTCAATTACACCTTTTATATATAATCTTTCCAGTAAAGGGTATATCTCAGAACTCACAGGTTCAAAAACTGTCTGCGGATATATATTAACGCATGCAATTAACAGGACAAAGACTAGATTTCTTAAATTCATTTCTTTTAGGAAAGAAGTAAAATTGTTTGAGACACAAGCACTGTAAGAAAAGAGAATACGTATAATGACGGACGGAATTTAGGCTGAATCTGAATCAAAATTTTATAAAAAATATAAATTAGAAAACTCCTGAATATGGTATCGGTTATTATGTATGATTTAGCAATAGGAATAAGGTTTGACGAAATTGAAAGAAGCACGATAAGTAAAACTATTACCAGATCGAGACCTGTTAAAAGCATCTCACGTTTTTGTTGTATCCTGTCCCTGAATAAAATAAAGAAGCCAACTGCAGGGGAAAGAACAGCAATCATTAAAAGGTGGTAGCTTAAATTACCCAGCACTGGAAGAGAGGAAAGATCACTGTAAAGTAATGTGTTTGATTGATTAATTATAAAGAATAATAAAATATTGAAGAAGACTATAGTGTCAGTAAAGAGTTTGTTTTTTTTGTAATTGATAAGAGTGAATACCAGGAGAACAACAAGAAT
>JBATIA010000178.1:0-3509 GCA_049667415.1 Ignavibacteriaceae bacterium | reverse complement strand
TGAGCCGCATCAACTAAGACAGGGATATTAAATTGGTGTGCATAATTGATTATTCGTTTTACATCATTAATTGTCCCCAGAGAATTAGATACGTAAACTATAGAAATTAATTTTGTTTTTGTGTTGACTAGTTTTTCGAAATTTTCATAAATCAGTTCACCATCATCACTGATTGGTATAATTCTTAGCTTTGCATTTTTTTCTTTACACAGCATCTGCCAGGGAACTATATTGGAATGATGTTCCATATGAGAAATAATAATCTCATCACCTTCCTTTATATTATCTCTACCATACGAACTTGCCACAAGGTTTATTGACTCGGTTGTCCCCCTTGTAAATATAATCTGGTTTTTACCAAGAGCATTGATGAATTGCTTGATTTGAATTCTGGCTCCTTCAAATGCTTCTGTGGCTTCCTGACTAAGAGCATGAACACCACGATGAATATTTGCATTCATCGTTGTGTAATATTTATTCACTCGGTCTATTACGTAGGTTGGCTTTTGTGTAGTAGCAGCATTGTCGAGATAAACAAGGTTCTTATCGTGCACCTTTTTCTTGAGGATAGGGAAGTCTTCACGAATTCCATTTACATCATACTTCATTTTTGAAACAGCAACGGCTATATCAACTTCAGTGCTCATTAAGTTCTCTATTAATTAAATTTCTTTGTAATGATTTCTTCAATGTAATTTCTTACGGATTCTATTTTGATGGATGTTACTACATCACTGGCAAAAGCATGAAGCAATATTCCTTTGCTTGCTTCTTCACCAATTCCACGTGATTTCAAATAAAACTTTGCTTCATCATCCATTTGTCCGATTGTTGCACCGTGCGAACATTTAACATCATCAGCAAAAATTTCAAGTTGAGGTTTGGTATTTACCAAAGATTCATCTGAAAGCAGGATATTGTTATTCTCCTGGAAAGCATTTGTTTTTTGTGCATCCTGTCTTACGATTACTTTTCCATTAAACACTCCGCGCGATTTATCATCGAGAATGCCTTTATAATGCTCGTGACTATTGCAATGTGGTTTTGCATGATCCATCAAAGTATGAGCATCAAAAAGCTGTGTGCCATCAATCATATACAACCCATTCAGAGTGCATTCACCACCTTCATCATTGAATCTTGCATTGAAATCATTTCTTGTCAGATCAGCACCGGTAGAAATCAGGTGCGAACTGAAGTTACTGTTCTTTTCCTGATCAACTTCCATCCTTGCGATATGAAAAGCTTTCTTACTTTCTTCCTGAAGTTTTATATGATCCATGACGGCATTTTCTTCAGAAACAATCTCTGTAACTGTATTTGTAAAGTAAGTGCTCTCTTCATCACATGCGTAATGTTCAATTATTGTTACCTGCGAACTCTTTTCTGCAATAAAAAGATTTCTTGGTTGCGTTAATATTTTTTGATTTGCTGAAGTAGTAATGAAAATAATATGAATCGGTTCTTCGACAATTTTTCCTGCAGGAACATAAATGAAAGCTCCATCGTCCGTGTAAGCTGTACTTAATGCTGTGAAGATATGATTTTGAGGATCAGCATATTTACCAAAATGCTTTAGTAAAACTTCATTGTTATTATTGATTTCATTAGCAATGCTGCCAACAATCACTCCTTCTGGTAAATTTAATAAGTCACTATGCTCGGCAGAATATCTTCCATTAATAAAAACTATTAGACTGTGTTCCATCTCATCAAATAATAGCGATTTGATAAATTCTTTAGAAACATTTTTCTTCTCATAGGTAGGAACAAAATTATGTTTTAGTAATGGAGCAATACTTGTGTATTTCCATTCTTCATCCTTGATAGTAGGAAAATCAAGTCTGCTGAAATTTGATAAAGCTTCTTTTCTTTTTTTGTGAATGGAGCTTTCGCTTCCGCCATTTAATCTCTTTTCAAACTCCCCAAAGTTTGAGATATACCAATCTTTTATTTCTATTGTTTTATCCATTGTATTTTCTTTTGCCTTAAATAATTAACCAGCAACTGTTTCAGCCACATCACTTTTTACCCAATCGTAACCCAACTCCTCAAGCTTAAAAGCCAATTCTTTCCCACCCGATTTCACAATTTTTCCTTTGTAAAGAACGTGAACAAAATCCGGGACAATATAATTGAGAAGTCGCTGGTAGTGGGTTACAACTATAGTTGCATTATCTTTTGAGCGAAGCTTGTTTACTCCGTTTGCAACAATTTTTAATGCATCTATATCGAGACCTGAATCGGTTTCATCAAGTATTGCAAGTTTTGGTTGCAACACCGCCATCTGGAAAATTTCATTTCTTTTTTTCTCACCTCCGGAGAAACCTTCATTAACTGCTCTGCTCATAAATTTCTGATCAAGTTCTACCAGTTTCATTTTTTCTTTTATAAGAGAAAGAAATTCTATTGTGTCCAGCTCTTCTTCACTACGATATTTTCGTATTTCATTTAAAGCTGTTTTTAAAAGATTAGTATTTGATACACCTGGAATTTCAACAGGATACTGGAATGCGAGGAAAATTCCCTCTCTTGCCCGATCTTCTGTATTTAATTCAAGCAGATTTTTTCCATTGTAAATAACTTCCCCTGAGATAACTTCATATTCTTCTCTTCCGGCAAGTACCTGGGCAAGTGTACTTTTGCCCGAACCATTAGGACCCATAATGGCATGAACTTCACCGGCATTTACTTTAAGGTTAATTCCTTTTAGTATTTCATTTCCTTCAATACCAGCGTGTAAATTTTTTATTTCTAACATTCTTTTATTTCCTTTAATTCATATTCTTAAAATATATTTTGGGCTGAAGCCTTTCCCACCGATTTATTATCTTCCCCACAACTTTTAAGTCGTGGCTATTCAAAGCCCTTTCCTTTGGAGAGGGTTTGGGTGAGGCTCTTAACCAACGCTTCCTTCAAGACTAACACTTAATAATTTTTGTGCCTCTACAGCAAACTCCATAGGCAGCTCTGCAAAAACTTCTTTACAGTAACCGTTTACAATTAAACCAATTGCATCTTCAGTTGATATTCCTCTTTGATTTAAGTAGAAGATTTGATCTTCACCAATTTTTGAAGTGGTCGCCTCGTGTTCCATCTTTGCCGAAGAATTATTTATTTCAAGATATGGGAAAGTATGGGCACCGCATTTATCACCGAGCAGAAGAGAATCGCACTGTGAGAAGTTACGTGCATTTTCAGCCTTCTTTGTAATCCTGACAAGTCCACGGTAGCTGTTCTGACTTCTTCCTGCCGAAATTCCTTTAGAAATTATAGTACTCTTTGTGTTCTTTCCTAAATGAATCATCTTTGTTCCGGTGTCTGCCTGCTGCATATTGTTTGTTAACGCAACTGAATAAAACTCACCAATAGAATTATCTCCTTGCAATATGCAGCTTGGATATTTCCAAGTAATTGCAGATCCGGTTTCTACCTGAGTCCAGGAAATTTTTGAATTTACTCCCTTACAGATTCCGCGTTTAGTTACGAAGTTATAAATACCCCCCTTA
>JBATIA010000177.1:0-7869 GCA_049667415.1 Ignavibacteriaceae bacterium | reverse complement strand
TATTTGGATTAACATTCGGGGCAGGTATAAATTATACTCTTGGTGGTGAGATAGGATTCGCTTTTGATTATGCATTTAGAGACGTGAAGGAATTCCCAAGTGCAAACCATGTTTTTACGATTAAGTTAAATTTCCAGTAAAAGGAAGAATTAGGTACAAAAGCGTCTATTGATTTTCCAGTAGACGCTTTTTTATTTTTCGACTTAACAACATCCCGGGATCGCCATGAATAAATATCTACTTATTTTTTCGTTTTTTTTATCTTTTCTTGCCGATATATTTTCACAAAAAATGGACTTTGAATTCGACTACGCTCAGTTTGGCTATGATTCTTTATCAAATTACGTGGAATTTTACTATTCCTTCAATCAGTCTTGTCTGCAATTCGTAGACACAGATTCCACTGATTATGTTGAAGGAATACTAGAAATCGAGGTTAGCGATTCAATGTCAGGTGAAAATATCATTAATAGACAGTGGATAATTTCAAATGAAATTACTGATACCTTAGAATTGGACCGTAACCTTGTGGGTGTTATAGGGTTTGTTTTAGAAACAGGGTCTTATAAAGTAGAGGTAACCGGAAGTGATGCTAACAAAGCGGCAAATAACAAAGTTATTACCGAGAATCTTTTCATCAAACCATTTTTAAAGTCAATTACCGCTATTAGCGATATTCAACTTTCATCAAATATAATTCCCGGTAGTGAAAATACCTCTTCAATATTTTACAAAAATACTTATGAGGTTACTCCTTTACCCGCATCAGTGTGTGGTGAGAAACAACCGGTTTTATTTTATTACTCTGAACTATACAACCTGCAGTTTAATCCGTTGCCAGACGATTTAAGGCTGGATGAAATGGTGATCAATAGCAAAGGACAGGTTGTTAGTTCAAAATCAAAAAAAATAAACAAGTCGATTGATTCAAGAGTAGAAGTTGGAATGGTAAAAGTTCACAAATTACCCACCGACACTTATACACTTCTCGTTAATTTAATTGATAGTGTCTCAAATTATGGTGTATCATCATCAAAAAGATTTTTTGTCTATAATCCTTCAATCGTTCCTGTAGATACATTTCAGACAATTGTATCACCTGTCCTTAGTACTGCTTTTGGTGTGATGTCAGAAGAAGAACTTGATGATTTATTTGTGAAATCGAGATACATTGCTACAGTACCTGAGCAAGAAAAATATCAATCACTGTCTACAACTGAAGCAAAGCGAGAATTTCTTTTTACTTTTTGGAAAGCCCGGGATGAAAATCCGGCAGATGAAAGAAATGAATATTTCAATAATTATATGCAGCGTATAAACTTTGCAAATGAAAGATACTCTGCACTTGGTAAGGATGGCTGGAAAACAGATAAAGGCAGAGTTTATCTTGTTTATGGCGAACCTAGTGAAATTGAGAGATTCCCAAATGAAACAGAGACTAAACCGTATGAAATCTGGAGATATGATAGTATTGAGGGGGGTGTAATTTTTGTTTTTGGGGATATTACAGGGTTTAATAATTATCAGCTACTGCACTCGACAAAAAGAGGTGAACTTAGAGATGAGTACTGGGTACGAAGGATAGCTGTTCAGTAATAAGTTTAAAAGTTTTTACAATTTCTTCTTAATAGGGGATGCTATTTCCCTTCACCTTTATTTCTAATCTTTAGTTATTTTTGCACCATCATTTTCAAACCTTAATGAAGAATAAAACAGAATATATTATTTTCATCTTATTTAGCGGATTTTTCCGACTGATTGGTTTGAACCTTTCACGAAAGTTTTCGTTGTTATTGGCTAATTTCTTCTACTATATTTTCCCCATCAGAAAGAATGTAGTTCTAAAAAACCTTCAGATTGCCTATCCAGAAAATAATATATCAGTTGTAAAAAAATCAGCTCTCAGAATTTATAAGAGTTTTGCTATTACACTGGTTGAATTATTGTATTTACCATATATGAGCAGACAGAAAATAATTGATGCAGTCGAATGTATAAATCCTGAATTAATTATTGAAAAGTATAAAGAAGGAAAGGGAATAATTTTACTTTCATCGCATTTTGGAAATTGGGAGTTCATAGCAATTTCAGTTGCTATGCAAATTGGAATCCCATTTTCTGTAATTGTAAAACCGCTCAGGAATCCATACGTATTTGAGTGGATGAACAAAGCTCGGACTAAGTTCGGAAACGAAATCGTACCTCTCGGTATTTCTATTAGAAAAACATATCAAACCCTTAAAGAGAAAAAAATAGTTGCAATGGTTGCCGATCAAAGAGGGCCACGGGAAGGAGTAAGAGTTAATTTTTTTGGCAGAGTGGTTTCAGTTTATACCGGACCTGCTGCTCTTGCTCTTAAAACTGGATCGCCAATTATTTTTGGTGTACCAGTAAGACAGAAAAATTATAAATATCGTACAGTTTTGGTCGAGATCTCCAAAACGGATCTCCCTGAAAATGATGAAGATAAAATTAAAGAAATCAGTCAAAGGCATACAGCATACCTTGAAAAAATTATACGTGAAAATCCAGAGCAATGGTTATGGATGCACGACAGGTGGAAATATTAGATGAATGAAGAAAAGAAAATACTCGTTATACAGACTGCTTTTCCCGGAGATGCAATACTAACTTTACCCTTTATCCAGGAACTAAAAAAGCAAAAACCAATGTACTTAATTGATGTTTTGTGCATCCCATTAACGAAAGAAATATTCGAAGCTTCCCCGTACATCGATTCCGTAATCCCATTGGATAAAAAAGGAAAACAGAAATCATTTATTTCATTTATAAAGTTTTTAAAGGAACTTAAATTAAAAAATTTTGATATTGTCTTTTCTCCCCATCGATCTCTTCGCAGTGCACTTATTGCATTAAGCCTGTCAGCTAACAGTTCATATGGTTTTGAAAACAGTAGTATGAAGTTTGCTTTCAAATATTGTGTAAAGTATGATGCTTCTGCTCATGAGGTAAGAAGGAATTTAGAATTTCTCGAGGGCGATTTCAGTGATGATAAATGGCGCATAGTACCCGAATTATCTGTATCGAAAGATTCCCAAAAAAGAGTTAGTGATTATTTAAATGACAAGGGAATAAAAAAGTTTATAGCAATAGCGCCGGGTTCTGTTTGGGAAACAAAAAAATACCCGGTTGAATATTTCAGGCAAATTGCTCTACACTTTGTGAATAATAATTTACAGGTTATTATTATCGGGGGCGCCGAAGATAAAATACTTTACGAAAGTATCAGCAAGGATGAAGAAAAGTATATGCACATCACTGCAGGGGAATTTTCGTTTATTGAGACAATAGAGTTGTTGAAGAGTGCTTCTCTGCTTATTTGTAATGATAGTGCACCAACACACCTTGGTATGTGTGCAGATATTCCTGTTCTAACAATCTACTGCTCGACCGTACCTGAATTTGGTTTTTATGCCTATAATAACCGTAGCGATCACTTAAGTTTCGATGAGCTTAATTGTAAACCGTGTGGCATTCATGGTTTGAGTAGTTGTCCCACGGGTACTTTTGATTGTGCCAGATTACTTGACCCCAAAATTGTTATTGCAAAAGCGGAAAAATTAATTGAGAATGCAAGATAACTACAGAAATATTATAAGTATTGATGAACATCCGGAGTCAAGTTTAATCCTGGCATTAGGGTTGTATAAGTCAGGTAGAATTTTTATTTATCCAACAGACACTATTTATGGTATTGGAGGAAATCCCTTTGATAAAAATGTTGTTAGTAGGATTACAGCTATTAAGAGTAGAAATGAAAAGAAACAGTTTATCTGGCTTATTTCTGATTTCGAGAATTTACTGAATTATGTTGATGTTACTTTTGAAAATCATTTTGATTTTCTCCAAAAGATCTGGCCTGGACCTGTGTCCGTAGTACTCAATTTAAATGACAGGACAAAAAAAATAACTAATTTTGAAACGATTGCTGTAAGAATTCCGAACAACAATTTTTGTCAAAAACTTCTTAATGAAATCAGGCAACCACTTATATCTACCAGTGCTAATAAAAGCGGCAAAGACCCGATAAATCAAATTGAAACAATTATAGAAAATTTTTCACAAGATGTTGATGCAATTATTTTCAGTTCTGACCAGTTTCAACAAATTTCATCAACTTTAATAGATTTAACTACAGAACAACCAAAATTAATCAGGGAAGGCTCGACTAAATACATAGAATTGTTAAAGAACTTCAATTAAATTAGTGCTGGTTTTAATTTTGATTAATTAAGATGCCGATATTAAAATACTTAAAAAACTTAAAGAGCTTTTCAGTTATCATTGTTCCCGATGATGCCTCGCATGAGGCAAGATCCAAAAAATTTACTCCATTAAGAATCTTAATCTTTGCGATAATCTATACTATATTTATTGCGATCACTGGTTACTACTTTTTTGTTATTTCTGGAGTAGGCAATAGTATTTTACCTGGTAATTACGTAAGAAGTTTTAGGGAAGTTGAAAATATAAAAGACCTAAACCAGAAAATGATTTTTTTAGCAAAGGAGTTAGAACTCTTAAAATCCGCTAATCAAAAATTAAAATATGCTTTAGTACTCGGCGACTCTGCACTTGTGGATTCTCTTAAAGTTCCTGTAGATTCTCTTGATAAATTTTATAAATATCCTTCAGAAGGGAATCTTTTTGGTTCAATTATTGAATATGTTAAATTTCTATTCAATCAGGATGATAACTCGATTTTTTTCATTCTTCCTGTTAATGGATATATAAGCAGAGGATTTGATACAGAGCGAGGCCACTTTGGAATTGATATTGTCATCAAAGATGGCACGCCGGTTTTTGCTTCTGCCGGTGGTTTTGTCGTTTTCTCTGGTTATACAAATGATTATGGTCACATAATAATTCTGAGCCATTCTGGTGGTTATTTAAGCATATATAAGCATTGTTCCGTACTTCTAAAAAAAGAAAGAGAATTTGTAAAGCAGGGTGAACTGATTGCTCAAAGTGGAAACAGCGGCTTAGCAACAACCGGGCCTCATCTTCATTTTGAAATTTGGCATAATGGTAAGGCCGTTGATCCGGAAAATCTTTTAATCAAGAACAACTAGAAAAAGGAGAGAAATTTGAAAAACAAAGATATGCATGGAGATTCAGAAGATATTACCATTATTACTCATGGAGTGAAATTGGAAGGCAAGATTTCGTGCGATGGAAGCATCCGTGTTGATGGAACAATTCAGGGAGATGTTAACTCGCAGGGGAATGTTACAGTGGGCGAACAAGGTGTAGTAAATGGACAAGTTAATGGTCAGATGATCATTATTGGTGGTAGAGTCACCGGAATGATAAATGCAAAGGACAAATTAACGCTTGAGTCCAAAGCTAACTTAAAGGGTGACGTCTTTACAAAAATTTTAGTAGTTGAAGCTGGTGCTCGTTTTGAGGGAAAGAGTAATATGGGAGATTCGAAAGAGTTTTCTGTACCTCAAACTACAAGTGGTGACAAAAATGAAACTGGACCCAAATAAAATAAAAGTTAGCAGTAATTTTTATAAAGAAATAGGTCCTTACATTGGCTTAGGGTTACAGCTGGCGGTGACTGTAACTGTTATGGTTTTTATGGGAGTTTGGCTAGACGGGCAATTTAATACTAATCCAATTTTGACTATAATTTTCGCATTCCTTGGAGTATTCGCTGGTTTGTACACCTTTATAAAATCGGTTGTGAAAGCTGGAAATGATAAGAAATGAAAAGTTTTTAATTTCCTCAGGTCTCAAAGTTTCCTTCCTATTGCTAGCTATTGTTACACTTTTTTTCCTTTTTTCCATTCTGTCCGGCTTATTATATAAATCTATACTTTTGGGAGCCTTACTTTCACTCATCAATTTTACAATTGGAATATTGTCAATAAATATAAGTATTAAACAATCAAACAAATTTTTTTTAATTACGTTATGGGGAGGGCTTCTTTTCAGGCTGATTATCGGCTTATCTTTAGTATTAATTACCCTCATTTTTTTGGAAATAAATGCATATGGGTTTATATTTTCTATCTTCTTTTTCTATATTTTTTACTTGATTATTGAGATTTTTTATCTGGATTTAAGGAGAAAAGGTCAGTTTGGCGGCAAATAACACTATTGATACTCTAAAATCTGCTGCAGATACTCTGGAAGTTGCCGGCAAGTCTGAGAGTGGATGGATTTTACATCACGTTATGGATGGTAAAGAGATCGAGCTTCCTTTTCTAGGTTCTGTTCACATTCCGCAATTTCCCCCGGTATTGGGAATTGATTTGACACCAACTAAGCACGTAGTTTTTATGTGGATTGCGGCGTTCTTGGTATTTATCACCTTTTATGTGGTAGCAAGGGGCTATAGAAAATCTTTGATTCCTAAGAAACTGGCTAATTTTTTTGAAGTGTTTATAGTTTTTGTGCGAGATGAAATTGCTGAACCAACATTAGGCAAAGTCTACAAAACTTTTCTTCCATTTCTTCTAACTTTGTTTTTCTTTATTCTTTTTGGAAACTTTTTAGGGCTGATTCCATTTTCTGCAACATTTACAAGCAACATAGCAGCAACAGCTACTCTTGCTATTATTTCATTTTTAATGATTCAATTGGGTGGAATAAGACAGAATGGATTTTTTGGATACTTCAAGGGTTTAGTACCGCATGGCATTCCTCTATGGTTGCTTCCACTAATGATACCCGTTGAAATCCTTGGTTTGTTCACAAAGCCTTTTGCCTTGGCCATACGACTTTTTGCTAATATGATCGCAGGACATACTGTCATCCTTGCCCTAATTGGTTTAATATTCTTTATGGGTACAATTTTTATCGCACCTGTCTCAGTTGCATTTGCAGTTTTCATATATCTTTTGGAAATCTTAGTAGCTTTAATTCAAGCTTATATTTTTACGATGCTCACTTCCTTGTTTTTAGGAATGGCAGTTCATCAGGAACATTAATTATTAACAAAAATTAAAGGAGTACTTAAATGGATTTAGCATGGTTAGCAGCAGGTATTGGCGCCGGATTAGTTGTAATCGGCGGTGGACTTGGAATAGGTAAACTAGCAAGCTCAGCTATGGATGCAAGCGGAAGACAACCCGAAGCTGCAGGTGCAATCAGAACTTCTATGATAATTGCCGCTGCACTTATTGAGGGAATGTCATTTTTCGGGTTGGTTATCTGTATTCTTCTTGCTCTTAAAGCTTAAATAAAAATAGAAACGAGATAATAATGCTAGCTGAAATAACTTTAGCAGTTATCGCATCTGAAGGTGGGAATGGCGGTTTACTTGACGTTAATCCCGGTTTGATGATATGGACTGTTGTAACCTTTGTGGTTTTACTTTTAATTCTAAAAAAGGTTGCCTGGAAACCCATATTAACTGCGCTTGATAAACGCGAGAATAATATTAAGGAAGCTTTAGCACAAGCAGAAAAAGCTAAAGATGATGCCAGAAAAATTCTTGAGGAGAATCAGGCAAGCCTTGCAAAAGCTGAGGAAGAATCCAAGAAAATAATTGAACAGAGCCGTAATTATGCGGAAACTCTCAAAGAGCAATTGATCACTGAAAGTAAAGAACAGGCTAAGAGGATCGTAGATGATGCCTCATCTGAAATTCAGAGAAAACAGGATGCAGCTTTTGAAGAATTAAAAGGACAGATAGCCGAGATTGCTGTTAATGCTGCTGAGAAGATTATTCGGGAATCTCTTGATGCACAAAAGAGCAAACAAGTTGTCGATAGATATTTGAACGAAGTAAATAAAAATTAAGCATGGCTGATTTCAGAGTCTTACATAGGTACGCAACCTCTTTGTTGGAAACTGCGATCGAGAAAAACAATCTGGATGTTATAACAACCGACATGC
>JBATIA010000176.1:0-2066 GCA_049667415.1 Ignavibacteriaceae bacterium | reverse complement strand
ATTTTGCTGCTTCAGTTCATAGTTCCCACTTCCAATCAAACCAATTGTCCTTAAAACTAAATCTGCACCAAGTAAACTCATTATGTCGTGCAGGGTTTCAAAATTATCTTCGGACAGAATTTCAAGTTTTTGTTGAAGATAGATATTTCCGGTATCAACTTTCTCGGCTAGCTTAAATGTAGTTAGTCCGGTTTCAGTTTCTCCATTTATCAAAGCCCACTGAATTGGAGCTGCGCCCCGATATTTCGGAAGATAAGAACCGTGAAGATTAAATGATCCGAATTTTGGGATTTCAAATACTTCCTTCGGTAAAATTCTGAATGCAACGACCACAAATAAATCAGGATCAAGTTCTTTCATCTGTTCAACAAATTCCTGATTACCCTTCAACTTTTCTGGTTGATAAACCGGAATGTTATGTTCAACCGCAAACTGCTTTACAGGAGTGAATGTAATTTTTTGCCCTCTCCCCCGTTCCTTATCGGGCGTTGTGACAATAGACACTAATTCGTGATTGCTTTTGTATATGGAATTCAACGAGGGAATAGAGAAATCAGGTGTGCCCATAAAAATAATTTTCACGGTCAACCTACTTGATCAACATATAATCTGTAGAAGCGCTAATTGGATAATCAATATCAAGCTTACGCTTTTTTATTTTTGCAAGGTGCTTCTTATATTTTTTTTTCATTTCATCATCAAGATAATCGATAAACAGTACTCCGCGAAGATGATCATATTCGTGCTGCAAAACCCTTGCAAGTAAATCATCCGCTTCTATTGTGCGCTGTTTCATATCTACATCGTAAAAAGAAATATTTATTCCCTTTGGTCTTATAACATCTGCGCGCAGAGCAGGGATGCTTAAACATCCTTCTTCTATTGAATTTGTTTCTTCAGATCTTGAAATAATTTTTGGATTGATAAGAGCCAGGGGTTTGTATTTTTCGTAACCTTCAACCTGAGAAATATCTACAACAAATATTTGCTTATTTAAACCGATCTGATTTGCAGCCAGCCCGATTCCGTTTGCATTACGCATTGTCTCAAACATATCAGCTATCGTTCCTACAATATTGTCATCAATATCATTGACCTTTATTGCTTTCTTCCTTAATATTTTATCACCACACATGGTGATTGGGACTATGGACATTCTTATAAATAAATTTTATTTGATTAAACTATACAAAGTTAAATATTGCACTAAGAATAATAAAGGAATGAATTAAAAACCCCGATTTAAAAGTCAGGGTTAAAATTACAATTGTACATTAGAATAAAATTAGACCAACAGCTTCCCATCTTTCATCAATAACTTTCCGTCCATCCAGACAGTTGGCTTCTTCACAACACCATCAAGATGAATCGGGACATTTACACTGCCACCCATTGAAACATTATTTCCAACAGCAATGTGAATTGTTCCCATTACTTTTTCATCTTCTAAAAGAACGCCGCTAAGTTTTGCTGAATCATTTGTTCCGATACCAAACTCAGCTATGTTGCGAGCATCTTTACCAACTTTATCTAACATAACTTTTAATTTCCTGGCAGCAGTTCCGCCGCTTATTTTTGTCGCATAACCATTTTCAACTTCTATTTTTATGTTTGCATTCTTTATTAAACCTAAACCAGCCATTGAACCATCAACAACAAAAATTCCGTTTGATGTCCCCTCAACCGGCGCAAGAAATGTTTCTCCCGTGGGAAGATTCCCACTCTCACCTTTTGCGTGGAATAAACCTTTACTTGGAATTATTTTTCTTCCCGTAATATCAAAACTGATGTCTGTTCCCGCTGGTGCAGTTACTCTTATTGACTTACCCTTCTCCAGAATCTTTTGCAGTTTAATAGTACGTTTTGAAATAGCATTATAATCAGCATTCATCCCGCGGATCATCACTTCTTTAGTTATTCCGGGAAATGTTGCAATGCGTACACCCTTTGCTGAGGCATTTCTTCTTGCATCTGTGTGAGTTAAGGATTTTGCTGTAGGACAAAAAACAACATCGAACTTTTGCATCAGTTCTGCAATCGCTGCCGGTGGTTCTTCACCATTAATC
>JBATIA010000175.1:0-2600 GCA_049667415.1 Ignavibacteriaceae bacterium | reverse complement strand
CGAAAATAGTTTATAAGGGTTATATGGACGAACAAAACAAAATAGTTGAATTGACTGAAGAAAAATTCTTCAGGGATGGTTTTTATAAAACAACGATGGATGAAGTTGCTTCAGAACTAAAAATGAGCAAGAAAACCATCTATAAATTTTTTCCATCCAAAGATGAACTGGTGATGGCAATTGCAAAACACTTTATGGAAGGGATGAAGAAAAAAATTATTCCGGCTTTGAACTCTGATAAGAACGCAATTGAAAAACTTGCTGAACTAAATCACATCCTGGCAAAAACTTCAGAAAAAATTTCTTCGAAGAGAATGGATGAGATTAGAAATCATTTTCCTGCGCTGTGGAATGAAATAGATAATTTCAGGACAAAGATGATGTTTGCAAATATCACTAAAGTTATTGATCAGGGAAAAGCTGAAGGTTTGTTCATTGATTATCCAACTCCAATAATAATGAATACACTGGTTTCTTCTGTGAGATCGATTGTAAATCCTGAATTCATCCTCAATAACAATTTTTCTATCAGTGAAGCAGCATTATTTGTTTTCAAAGTAGTGATTGGAGGAATTGTTACAGAAAAAGGAAGAAAAATTTTTAATAAAACAATAAATAAGATGTAATTATGAAAAGATCATTTTTTATAATCCTGCTATTAATAAGTCAGGATTTTATTATTCCTCAAACTCAACTAACACTTGAAAACTGTTATGAAAAAGCAAGGATAAACTATCCGCTTATCAAACAGAAAGATTATATTGAAAAAACTAAAGAATACAATGTCAGCAATGTTTGGAATGGATATTTTCCCCAAATTACAATTAACGGTCAAGCGACTTATCAATCAGATGTAACACAGGTTCCAGAAATCCTGCCGGGAATCATTATTCAAAGACTTTCAAAAGATCAGTATAAAGTTGTAGCTGATGTCACTCAAACTATTTATGATGGCGGTATAATGAGTTCACAAGCAGGTATTCAAGAATCAGCTAGTGAAATCGATAATCAGAAAATCGAAATTGAATTACTGAATATAAAAGAAAGAGTCAGTCAGATTTATTTAGGAATACTCCTTATTGACGCTCAGTTAAATCAAATTGAGCTGGTAAAAAATGATTTGAATGAAAGCATTTCAAAACTTGAAGCTGCCTATTTAAATGGCACTGCAACAATATCAGATGTTGATGTTTTAAAAGCTGAATTATTGAATGCAGAACAACGTAAAATTGAACTACAATCCTCCCGAATATCTTACTTAAATATGTTAGGATTGCTGATAAATGAAAATTTAAATGAGTCAACTATACTATCAACCCCATCGCAAATTAATTTTTTACCAGAAGTTGAAATCATTCGACCTGAATTAAGACTTTACGCGGCTCAAAAAAATCTTATTGAAAATCAGGATGGATTATCTGTTTCAAGAATTATTCCCAAAGCAAGTCTCTTTTTTCAAGGAGGCTATGGTAAACCGGGTCTAAATTTCTTTGTAAATGAATTTGCCTGGTACTACATAACTGGCATTCGATTTTCATGGTCCTTATCAAGTCTTTATAGTTATGGAAATGAAAGTGAAATCAATCAGCTAAACCTGCAAAGCATTGATTCTCAAACAGAGACTTTTCTACTAAATACAAAAATTACTACTAACCAGCAGTTGCAGGAAATAGATAAACTAAATAAAATGATTGAGGTAGATAAAGGTATTATTGAACTAAGAACTTCTGTTAAATTAGCCGCACAATCAAAACTTGAGAATGGGATTATTACCTCAAGCGATTACATCCGTGAATTAAATGCAGAAGATACTGCAAAGCAAAATTTAGAAATTCACAAAATTCAGTTATTGCTGGCACAGTATAATTATAAAATCACAACAGGAAATTAAAAATTATTAAAGAGATAAAAATGAAAAACAGATTATTAAACATTGCCTTATTTCTACTTACCACTTTGTTAGTTTCTTGCTCAAACGGAAACGGAGATTTTGATGCAACAGGAACTTTTGAATCCGAAGAAGTAATCGTTTCTTCCGAGGCAATGGGCAAACTATTAAAGTTTGATGTTGAAGAAGTAATGATTCTTAAAAAAGATCAGGTTGTAGGATTAGTTGATACAACTCAGCTGCATCTTAAGAAAAAACAACTTGAATCAACTATAAGATCAGTACTAAGTAAGCAACCGGATATCCCCACTCAACTTGCTGCGATACAGGAACAAATTGCAACTGCAGAAAGAGAAAAAAGCAGGATTGAAAATCTAGTGAAATCTGATGCAGCAACGACAAAACAGCTGGATGATATAAATTCTCAGCTTGATGTCTTGAATAAGCAGTATGACGCAACAAAATCCAGCTTAACAATTACCAGGCAAGGAATACGAAGTGAAACATTTCCGCTGATTGCACAAGTTGAACAGATTCAGGATCAGATATATAAAAGTATCATAAAAAATCCAATTGATGGAACAGTGTTAACCCGTTATGCCAAACAGGATGAAATAACTTCAAACGGAAAAGCGCTGTATAAAATTGCAGACTTGTCCAAAATGATTTTGCGTGCTTATATAAATGGAGATCAGCTGGGTCAGGTTAAACT
>JBATIA010000174.1:0-10008 GCA_049667415.1 Ignavibacteriaceae bacterium | reverse complement strand
GAATTAGATTCATGAATTGATTTGTTAAGAATTTTGTTCTTACGGAAACCCTTATCTTCCTGCCAGATATGTTTTATGGGGAAAGAATAATCAGAAGTATTTTTTTTTATTTCATTTACAATATCCTGCCTGGAACCATCATCAGCAATAATTAGCTCAAAATTTTTTTCGGTTTGTCTTTCAAATCCGGCAAGTACAATTTTCAAATAATCGAACCTGTTATAAAAAGCAGCGATGACAGTAGCATTAATCATCAGATGAAAGTTCTTCCTGAAGTTTCTTCCTTAATTTCTTTTTGCTTTTCTTCCTGTTGTACGCTTTAGAGTTTTTCTCTACTTTGGGCGGTTTTTTCGGAACCGGAATGCGCTTTTTTTTCTTTTTTATTTTGATTTTAGTTTTAAGCATTAGGTTAACTTTTCAGTTTTAATTTGAGTATTCAGAGCAGAGGTATAAGCCACGAATTCACAAATTATGGACTAATTAAAAAATCGCATAAATAAATGGCGCCAGAGCAGAACCCTGAGTGATAATTATTAACCCACCAAGCAACAGAAGTAAAATCAGAATTGGTGCAAGCCACCACTTTTTTCTTACCTTTAGAAAATCCCAGAGTTCGGAGAGTATTGAAAGTTTTCCCATTTAATATTCCTTGATGATTTATTCCGAATTTATTTCGGAATCTTTTAAATATATTACTAAAAACTTTGCCAATATTTTAAGATGCTGTCCAAAGGACTCCTTGTACCGGAGACATTTCTTCGGAAGGAGTACCAATTCCGGCATAAATTATTAAAATTGTCTTTCGTAATCTATTGGTTTCCTGTGAATTTCCGTACGTTTTTCCCAATAAGTCTGTACCGATTTATCATATTTCAGAACCATAAACTTTTTACCAACTATTTTTGCTAAAAGCGCAATTGGTGTTAGTACAAGATAAAACAATATCGTTAATATCACTCTGGACATAATGAATCCCAGTATAATCGCCAGACTCATCCAGATTCTATTTAAAGGTTTAAGAATTTTGGGGAACAGAGCACCAAATAGAATTAATAATCCACCAATAACAGCAAAGTAAATTGCTGATGGCTTTTCGAAATAAAATAGTAATACACCAATAGCCAGAAGAACACCACCGACGGTAATTCCAAACTTTCGGAGGTCTTTCTTTGTTTCTTTTATTTGCTTGAATTCAGCTTTTAACATTTCTTAATCCAGTATAAATTCTTTCTTCCAGTCAACATCTTTTTCAAGCGGCTTCTGATCTTCTTTTGCCAGAAGATAATTCCCAAGTACTAGATAATCTATATTCGTTCGCATAAAACATTTGTAAGCATCGTCAGGTGTGCAAACAATTGGCTCACCTCTTACATTAAAGGATGTGTTTATTATTACACCACATCCTGTATCCTTTTCAAACTGTTCAATTAGTTTATGATACCTTGGATTTGTTTCCTTGTGAACAGTTTGAAGCCGGGCTGAATAATCGACGTGGGTGATTGCGGGAATATCTGACCGAACAATATTCAGTTTATCAATTCCCCATAGTTTATCTTCCTTTTCTGTCATTTTAATTCTTCGTCCTTTTTTAACATCAGCAACCAGCAACATATATGGACTTTCCTTATCAATTTCGAAATAATCGCTAACTTTTTCATAGAGAACGGATGGAGCAAATGGTCTGAAACCTTCGCGGAATTTAATTTTGATATTCATTAAAGCCTGCATCTTTGGTGAACGTGCATCACCGATAATTGAACGAGCACCAAGAGCGCGTGGACCAAATTCCATCCTCCCATCAAACCAACCGATTACTTTTTCATCGGCAATTAATTCAGAAACTGTTTTAATCAGTTTATCTTCATCTAACTTTTTTGCAGGATAATTATGTGATTGAATGAACGATTGAATTTCATCATCACTAAAAGCAGGGCCAAGGTATGAACCTAACTGAGAATCAGTCTTTACTCCGACTGTTCTTGGATTCCCAAGATAACTATACCAACCAACCAGTGCTGCGCCCAAAGCACCACCAGCATCACCTGCAGCAGGTTGAATCCAAATATTTTCAAAAGGGCCTTCGCGAAGTAACTTTCCGTTAGCAACACAATTAAGTGCAACTCCACCTGCAAGCGTAAGGTTTTTAAAGCCTGTTTCTTTATAAACGTGATTGCCCATCTTCAAAACTATTTCTTCTGTCACATCCTGAAGAGAGCGAGCTAAGTCCATATCCTTTTGTGTAAGATTTGTTTCAGGAACTCTTGGGGGTCCGCCAAAAAGTCTGTCGAACTTACTATTGGTCATCGTCAAGCCCTGACAGTAATTGAAGTAATCCATATTCATTCTGAATGAACCATCATCTTTAACATCAATCAAATGATCATAAATTAATTTTTTGTATTTCGGTTCACCGTAAGGTGCAAGTCCCATCACTTTGTATTCGCCTGAATTAACTTTAAAACCGGTATAATAAGTAAATGCAGAATAGAGAAGACCAAGCGAATGAGGAAATTTTATATCAGCCCAGAGTTCAATGGAGTTTTCTTTGCCGACCCCATAACTGCTTGTTGTCCATTCCCCCACTCCATCCATTGTAAGAATAGCAGCTTGTTTATATGGCGAAGGAAAAAAAGCAGAAGCAGCATGTGATTCGTGATGTTCAGGAAAAATAATTTTGCCTTCGTACCCAAGTTCTTTCTGGATTAAATCTTTCATCCATAATTTTTCTTTTATCCACAGAGGCATAGCTTTGATGAAGGATTGTATTCCGACGGGTGCAAATGTAAGATACGTCTCAAGCAATCGTTCGAACTTAAGAAAAGGCTTATCATAAAAAGCAACCAGATCTAAGTCTGAGCTTTTAATTCCTGCATAATCAAGACAAAAATTAATTGCATGCTTCGGAAAACGATGATCGTGTTTTTTTCTTGAAAATCGTTCTTCTTGTGCTGCAGCTAAAATCCTACCGTCTTTTACAATACAGGCAGCACTGTCGTGGTAGTAAGCTGATATTCCAAGTATGTGAAAATTATTTCTTCCCAAAGCTCAATTATGCTGTAATAAAATTTCTATGGGTTCAATTCCTGCTGCTCTTGCCAAGGTTTAACCCAAAGATAATTTGGACCAGTCATTGGAACAGCAAGCATCCTTCCTCCAAAACCAAAATATCGGTACACAACAGATGTGGTATTAAGCACTTCCAATGAATTAATAACCTGATCGTTAATATTAACACCAAACTTGTTTGCAAGCTCAACTGTTTTACGAATTATTTCGTCGCTGAATTTTTTATACCTCAGTTCTAGCCTAATTTTCTCTTTATTTTTATCAAAACTTAAATCAGAAAAATGATTTTCTTTCTTATCAATTAATTCAAATAGCGAATAACCTTCGGGAACTGCAAGAGGACCATACATATCACCAATATTCATAGTTGCAGCTATTTCTCCAATTTTCCCATATTCATTTACAGGAAAAAATCCAAGTTCACCATTGTTATTTTTTGCTTCTTCCCTGATTGTGTAATCCTTCGCCAATTCTCTGAAATCTCCGCCCCCATCAAGTTTTTCAAGTACATCCTTGATTACATCAAGATCATTGGTTAGAAGTTCAATTATCTTTACTTCGATTTCAGACGTCTCTCCTTTATTCTTTTCAGAAAAATAATTCCGTATCTCTTCATCTGAAACTTGAATATCATCTGCAACTTTAGTTCTCAAAGCATCGCTCAAATAATAAGATCTCCACATATTCAATTCCCGCATGACTTCGGGTAAGTTTTGTAATCCTCGTTTGTAACCCTCTCGTGCAAGAAGTTCATGTTCTATGAATCGTTTAACAAATACATTGAGTTTCCGTTTTATTAGCTCAGAATAAACTGTATCTACTGAAAATTTTTCAAATGACAGCTCTTGCAAAAAATCATCTAAAGTCAGTGGTTGATCCTCTAAGATTACAAATTCATCATTAAGTTTTTCGGGACCAAACTCAGCTTCTATTTTATATAAATCTTCTGAAGAAAGATAAAATTTCTGTTTACTTGTTACATCCTCAGTTATACTTTTTTCTTCAAATATTTTAACCACCTTATTTGAAAAGTCAGTAAATAATTCTCCGTTTGTTTTGGCATCAATATAAAAAAAGAATTTTGAGTAATAATCCTTGTAAATACTATCGGTTATAGTTGCTCTTGCTATTTTTAAGACATTCTTCTGTTCCGCCTCTGCCTGGTCAGAATCCTGAATAATTTTTTCCTCCGTTGCAATCAATTTAAAAATGTACCATCCGTTCGGTGCCTTGACAGGCATTGTAAAATTGCCAACTTTTAAATTATAAAGACTGTCTTCAACTTCTTTCTCCATTTGTCCATAGTTCACCAGATAAGGTTCTTCCTGCAATGCGCTTTCAGGTCGGAGAGAGAATAACGAATCAAATAAAGCCCCTTCTTTTAGCGAAGTATAAAGCTGATTAATCACTTTTTTATTGTCGGAGAACAAATAATGGAGTTTCAATATCCTGCTGTTCCTTCTGAACGCTTCATTCAAATATTCATCTGATATTTTTACTTTGCTTAGTACTTCTTCCCGATAGAGAGCATCACGGACATACATTTTTTCAATCGCTTTATAAGTAGTTCTTATCAATTCGGAATTAGATAAGCCCATTTCTTCAGCTTCAAGTGCCCACAATTTTTCAGCAATAATTGAATATAAAACTTCTCGTTTTAAGGATTCTTCTATTCCAGGTACAGCAGCATTTACCTGGGGAGTCAATTCGTATCTTTCCAGAAATACATCCGCGGTAATCTCATCACTTCCAACTTTAGCAATCACTTTATTTTCATCAGGTTGAGTAAAGAGGTTGTTAGCTAAGGCAATAGTAATAATTAATGTAAGTATCTTATTCAAGTTCGTAACGATTAAGTTTGTGATAAAAATTGTATTCTTATCCTATGAATAGAATATAAAATTGCTTTAAAAATAACGATATTATAATAAATGATGTAATTCAAATAACTCAGAAAAAACCAATATTTTTTTTAATAATGATTATTGAAGCTAATTTTCACCTGCAAAAAAAGGTTAACTAATTGGATAATAATTTTATATTTTTTCCGATGCAATATTTTCAAGATAAGATCATCTAACAGATATAAATGGAAACTATACTTGGCTCTGACCAATAAACAAAAAAAACTGATAAATAAGAAGAAAGATAAATTATCAGCTGCAGAAATTGCAAAAGAGCTTGAACTAGACAAAAACCTTGTGGAAGCATTCATTGAAACTCCAACTAAAAAAACTCCAAGTTGGTTTTACAGTATTTTGATACTTCTCCCGGTTGTTGTTGTATTAATGCTCGAAATTGGACTTAGATTATTGGGGTACGGCAGAACTTATGACCAATGGGTTCCACTTGGAAATGGAAAACTTACATTAAATCCTGATATAGCATATCGATATTTTTATTCTTCTGAAAGAGCTCCATCAGCAGGCTATAATTACTTAGATGAAATTAAAAAAGAAAATTCTTTACGTGTTTTTATAATGGGAGGCAGCAGTGCTGCAGGATTTCCTTATACTCCCAACGGATCCTTTGCCAGATATATTCGTAAGCGACTAGAACTACTTTACCCTGATAGAAACATTGAAGTTGTAAATATTGCTATGTCCGCAATTAACTCCTATGCCTTGAGAGATATGCTTCCAGAAGTTATACAAATGAAACCTGATTTGATTGTTATCTATGCAGGTCATAATGAATATTATGGTGCTCTTGGGGTTGGTTCTGTAGAAACACTCGGGGATACCCGATTTATTGTGAACACAGTTATTTGGTTAAACAGATTCAAGACTTTTGAAATACTTCGCGACATAATAAAATCGCTTTCTGATTTATTCTCCTCTCCCGTCAAGCAAGATGGAACCCTAATGGCACGTATGTCTCAGAGGCAACTTATACCTTACAATTCAGAAAAATATTATGCGGGGATAAACCAACTTGAGGAAAATCTTCGTGATATGCTGAAAATGGCAAGAGATAAAAATGTTCCCGTTATTTTAGGAAGGTTAGTCAGTAATCTTAAAGATCAAAAACCTTTTGAATCACTAATGGATGAAAAATATCCGAATGCCGGGGATATTTTTATTTCAGCCCAAAAAGAATTAGCTAAAGGAAAATCAATTATTACAGATTCACTTTTCAGATTCACAAAAGACCTTGATGCTTTAAGATGGAGAGCTCCGGAGAAATTTAATTCAGTAATTGAATCACTCGGAAAAGAGTTTAATTATCCTGTTGTAAAGTTTGATTCTGTTTTTAATGCTGAAACTAAATCTGGAGTCGTGGGTGATAATCTTTTCACCGACCACCTTCATCCAAACCTGAGAGGATATCAAATAATCGGGAGAGAATTCTTTAATAAATGTCTTGAAGCTAAAATCTTTCCTGATGAGGGCTTACTGAAGTATTCTTTTGCCGTTCAGGATAGTATTACGTTAAGCAAATATGAATTCACAAAACTCGATTCAACAATAGCGGAATACCAGATAATTATTTTAAAAAGTGATTGGCCATATACAAAAGAAAAACTATCCGACAACGAAAAGTTAAAAGCGTTGAATATGAGAACTTACTCAGATACACTCGCATATTTAGTAGGAAAAGGTGATTTAGCATGGGAAGCTGCCCATCTTCAGCTGGCTCAGCGAAGATTACTAAACGGTGATAAAGAATCCTTTCACAAGGAAATATCCGCTTGCATTGATGAATATCCTTTTGATCCGTATCCCCCTGAATTTGCAGCGCAACAGTTAATTAACCTCAAGGATTTTAGTGAGGCTTATCCTTATTTAAGGAATCTTAGCGAAATTAACGAAAGTGCATATTCAACGAAGTGGCTTGGGATAATAGATTTGCTGAATAACAAAGTAGACTCTGCAATAGCATATCTTACTTCGAGTTTGAATTACAATTCATCGGACTCGCAGGTTCTTTACAACCTGGCCGGAGCCTACTCCATAAAAAGAGATTATCAAACAGCTTTGCAAATGATAAACCGCTGCCTGCAAATTGAACCAAACTATTCAATGGCAAAGAGCCTTCAGCAGCAGTTAATTAATGCAACAAGATCAAACAGATAAGGATTGAATATTTTGCCTCTTTCGGAAAAACAAAAAGAATTCATAAAAAATAATTACAGATCACTCAGCATTAAACAAATAACAAAGCAGCTTAATGTTGCTGAAGAAGAAGTGAAATCATTTATTAAAGGAATAAAAACATCTGTCCCAAAATGGTTTTATTTGTTCTTTATCATCATTCCTATTTTATTTTTTGTTCTACTTGAAGCCTGCCTAAGAATATTCAACTATGGTCGGGACGACAGGATTTGGGTTAATGTTTCTTCAGATATGCAAATATTAAATCCGGAAGTTGCCTCAAGATATTTCTTTACAACTAAGAATTTGCCCTTCTCAGTTGAATCTTTTATTTATAAAGAAAAGAAGATGAATAGTTTCCGGGTTTTTGTACTTGGTGCAAGTTCTGCAGCAGGTTATCCTTATCTATCTAGTGCATCATTCAGCAAGTTCATTAGGAAAAAGCTGGAGATTCTATATCCTGAGAATATAATCGAAGTCTGTAACATTAGTATGTCTGCAATTAATTCTTACACAATCAGAGACCTGATGCCTGAAGTTCTGAAAAAGAAACCCGACCTGGTTTTAATTTATCTTGGACATAATGAGTACTATGGTGCACTTGGAGTTGGCTCTCTTGAATCACTCGGCTCATCCAGATTTATAGTCAATGCAACATTGTGGCTTAACAAATTCAAGACTATCGAGCTCCTTAGAAACGTAGTAAAAACTGTTTCCGGATTATTCTTCCAGGGTAGTGAAAGCACCTCAGGTACTCTTATGGCACAGATGGCAAAGGATAAATTAATTGAATATAATTCTGAAACATACCGGGATGGAATCAACCAATTTGAAGAGAATCTCCGGGATATATTTTTAATGTGCAAAGAGGTGAATGTTCCTGTTATTGCAAGTACTTTAGTGAGTAACCTGAAGAATCAGAAACCATTTATCTCGCTAAAGAATTCCGAATATCCACCGGCAGATGAAATTTTTTCACAGGCTGAAGTAAAATTAAACTCGGGGAAAATTGATTCAGCAAGAAAATTATTCATTTATGCTAAAGAGCTTGATGCTTTACGATTCCGTGCACCTGAAGAAATGAATAATGCTTTAATCAGGTTGTGCAAAGAATTTGGTTGTCCTATTATAAAAAGTGACTCGCTGTTTAACTCTGTTAGCCTAGATAGAATTGTCGGGGATAACTTAATGACCGATCATCTGCATCCAAATGTGAAAGGTTACCAGTTAATCGGGAATATGTTCTTTAGTGAAATGAAGAAAAACGGTTTTCTTCCTTCAGATAAATTGTCTGATATAGATGAGAAAACTGCTGACAGCCTGATTCATCTTTACTACAACTTTACTCAGTTAGATTCCACCGTTGCAGATTTCAGAATAAAAATACTTAAAAACGATTGGCCCTACATTAATCCTGATATGCAACAAACTCGGAATCAACTAATTCAATTACGTAACTTGGTAGACAGCATTTCAATCTATGTGATAGATGGAAAAGTCTCCAGAGAAAAAGGAAGATTAGAAGTTGCTTCCAATTATCTATTTCTGGGAAAGTACGATAATTATGCAACCGAAATGGCAGCGTTAATAGAAGAATTTCCATTCTTATCTAAATATTATAATTCCACAGCTAAAGAATTAATTAAGGTCGAGAGGTATTCAAGTGCTTATTATTTCTTAAAAAAAGGTTTTGATCAAAAACCTGATGCCTTTAATTCCAAGTGGTTGGGAATTATAGATCTTTCCCAGGGTTATGTTGATGATGCAATTAAATATCTTGAAGCAAGCATAAAGTTTGAAAGCAAAGATGCACAGGTGTACTTTAATATAACAGGAGCTTACGCTCAGAAAAAAGAGTTTAACAAAGCACTTAACGCCATAAATAAATGCCTTAATCTTAAGGCTGATTTTCCGCGTGCGGAAATTATTCGGCAACAGCTCGAATCCATTATAAATGAAAAACGAAATGACCAGGAATAATAAAAAGAAGAAAAAAGAAAGAACAAAATTTCCTTTCTGGTTTTACCTGGTACTAATTCTGATTCCCATTCTTTTCTTTGCACTTCTGGAAATCGGGCTGAGGATTTTCGATTACGGAAGGAACGATGATCAATGGATCCAAGTAACCGAAAACAAGCAAATGCTTAATCCCGATATTGCCGGCAGATATTTTTTTAACATAAAGGATTTGCCTCAATCCAATAATGATGCATTTGATATAATTAAAAGAGAAAATGCGTTCAGAGTTTTTGTTATGGGAGGAAGCAGTGCTGCAGGTTTTCCTTTTTCACCTAATGGAACATTCTCAAGGTATATCCGGGATCGTCTTGAATTGTTATACCCCGAAAAACATATAGAAGTAATTAATATCGCTATTACAGCAACAAACTCATACACAATCAGAGATCTTCTGTCTGAAGTACTTGAGCAGAAACCTGATTTAATTCTAATCTACGCAGGACATAATGAATACTATGGTGCATTTGGTGTTGGTTCTACTGAAAATGCTGGGAACTCAAGAAAGTTTGTGAACTTCCTGATATGGTTAAACAAGTTTAAATCAATTGAATTGTTTCGAAACTTATTGATTTTATCCGGAAGCTTTTTTAATAACGATGAGGATATAAGTACCCGGCAGGGTGGTACACTAATGGCAAGAATCGTAAAGCAACAACTGATACCTTTTAAATCAGAACCTTTCTATGTGGGAACCTCACAATTTGAGGAAAACCTTGAGGATATACTTAGAATGACTGGAGATGCCAAAGTGCCAGTAATAATTGGGACTTTAGTGAGCAACCTGAAAGATCAAAAACCTTTTGCATCAGTTTACAGTAATGGATATGAA
>JBATIA010000173.1:0-2569 GCA_049667415.1 Ignavibacteriaceae bacterium | reverse complement strand
AACTCACAGTTCTTGCCATCGATGATTCCTTCAGAGCTTCGCCATAGTCAATTAGTGTTGATGTAACCAGGTCCCTGGATTTATCTGCGTTTTCAACCGTAAACTTATGATGAATAATAATCATGTCTTTTTCTTTATTCTTAAAAACTAATTTTTCCTGGAGCAGCTCACTAAGGATATCCAAGTGATTATCAAAATCGGGCACTTTCTTATCACTGAATAATCCTAACCAGTCCAATCTTTTAATAATTTCTGAATTAGTTTCCAGCTTAAGTTTTTCAGCAACTTTTTTCTCTAAGTTAGAATCGTCTTTTGCCCCAATCAAGTTTGCCATCATTTTTCTGTATGTAATTCCCTTTAATCCTGCTTGTTTTTCCTCATTGATTAATCCAAGATCGACCATTTTTTTCAATGTATCACACCAACCTAAATTTCTATAAGTGCCTCTCATAACAGTAAGTGCATCTTTCAAATTATAGATGTCTTTATAAGGAAGTGAATTACGGTTTGGATAAACTTCAAACTTGCCCAAACCTTTTATTTCTTCAACCCGGTAATTAAGGAATAAATTTTTACCTTCAATTTCAACTATCTTACCATTCTCCAAAAATTTTCCAGAATTTCTGGAAGCCAAAACCACACCTTTTGGACTCCACGAAAATTTGTAGCCAAATGGGTTATCATTATCTTCAGGTGCTGGAAGACCACCGCAATATGAGTAAAAATGTACTACTTTACCACCCTCTGCATAAACGTCATCAATAATTTTCATTGCCGACATATGGTCAATTCCCGGGTCGACACCAATCTCATTAAGGAATAAAAGATTTTTTGCTTTAGCCTCCTCGTTCAGTTTCAGCATATCATCACTTACGTAGGACGTTGTAGCCATATGTTTGTTATGCTTCAAACAAATTTTTGCTACTTTAAGATGATGTACCCATGGCAACAGACTCACAATTATATCATTACCTTTAATTAATTGTACAAGTTCATTTTCATTTTCAACATTTAGCTGAATTGCTTTACCATTGGTAAAACCTTTTATCAGATTTTCGGCCTTGCTTACTGTTCGCGAAGCAACAGTTACAAAGATATTTTTTTGTTTAAGTAGGTATGTAACGCCGGGTTTACTTACTAACCCGGCACCTAGTACTAATACATTTTTCATTTTTTATACTCCGGTTAAATATTTTTTTAAATAATGGTAGTCTTTAGTTAATTCTCCATTCTGAAGAATCAGTGCTTTTTTAATAGGGTACGAAAGTGATAATTTTTCAAATGGTTTATTAAAATCTTCATTGGCAATTTCATAAACGTAATTTTTTAAGACAGAGGAAAATTCTTTTGATGATTCCTTCGGGAACTCACAAGGAAGATTGTCAACAGCCATTACCGTGATTCCATCTTTCTGAATATCATCTTCATATGCATCAATGGCTGGAAAATAAGTGTAGAAGGCGTTTCCCGGATCTGTAGCTTTATTTGTTATTTCGATAGCTCCATTCACATCGACAGAAATATCACCTATTATCATCAGCTTTTTTTCTGATTTTAAATATTTGTCGCTTCTTAGATAATTCCGGGTTACTAATCTCGGATACCGATTTGTCCAATAGATACAGTTAACTAATACAGATATACCGTGAATATATTTTTCAAAATTCCCTTCATACTTTTCAGGATGATTGTAATAATCCTGGAGTTGAAATATTCCTTCTATAGCTTTAACAAGATCTTCTTCTTTAAAAACGACTTTAAATAAATTCTTGGATAATTCTACCTTTGAAAACTTTTTGATACTAGCAAGTTCTTTAGGTTGTATTGATTTAACAGGAAGCAGGTCAAAAATTTCCTGTGCACCCGTGGATACATTTCCATAACCTGCAAATCCAACTACCAAAGGTTGTAATTCTTCATTTATTCCAGAAGATTTTATTTCGTTTCCAATTTCCTTCAATACTCTTGTTGCTTCTTCGATGGAGTCATATTGATAAGCTTGTTTAATTTTTTCAAGAGGAGTTTTATATCCTCTAAGCTTCAATTTCTGTCCTAAAGCATGAAGAGTCTCTACCATACCAGCAATCACTGCATACTTCCCAAAAAATATTATTCGTCTGTTTGATTCATCAACTATTCTTTCATAGTCTATTAAATTACATTTAAGTTCCATCATCTTTTTAAGCAAAGGCATATTATAAGCTTGCCCTTTGATCGTGTGTGAAAAGAAAATGTAAGTTTTACCCTCCCGGTAAAAGTGTAGTGGTATTTCTTTTACAGCAAAAATTGTATTAGCACTATGTATATCTTCAATTACTTCAACACCTGCTGCAGCGTATTGGTCATTCGTATATGCACGAATATCCGAAGGCTGTACCAAGGTTTGAATTCCGAACTTTTCCTTTAAATATTTCAGATCATCAGGGATTAACGGTGTACGCCTTTCCCATTTATTTTTATCGGCTCGTCTTATTCCAATTATCATTTAAACTTCCATAAAATTTTCAGAAAAATTGAAAAACATTGATTATATTTTTGAATACAAGAGAAAAAAGAAGTGTTGAAAAAT
>JBATIA010000172.1:0-3964 GCA_049667415.1 Ignavibacteriaceae bacterium | reverse complement strand
GAGTATGCAAAATCGAGCGAACCTTCTAAAGTTTGTCTGTCGCTATTATCAACATATTGTAATTGGTTCAAACCCTTTACAGATCCATGAAGTATACCCCTTGAAAATGGATAAGCATAATTTATTTCTCCAGCCGGAAGTTGATAACGTCCTGATTTAAGTTCAATAAATCCGTTCCTGTAATTAACTGAATCAATAAGTGATAAATCATTTTCTACCGGATTTGAAATATCAACTACATTAAGTTGGTCAGGTTTATAATTAGGTTTGAGAAATTCATTTGAAACAGTCGAGACAAAATCCGGATTAAGTTTTTCGACTTTTCGTACAGAAACAACATCTCTTCCTAAAATAACAAAATCCGGTAGCTCAACATTTGGGTTTTTTTCCTGCGAGAATATCAAACCTGTAAAACACAAAAAGATTGTAAAAAATAATTTCTTCATTTTAGCTTACTTATTTTTTGTCTTGCTTCTTCACCTAGCCGGTCTCCCTTATTCTTTGCCACTACTACCCTATACATCTCTTCTGCTTTTCTTTGATCATTTAGCTTTACATAGCAATCACCCAGCAAAAGATAAGATCGGGAGAACCATTCATCGTATAATGAGTATACTGTCCTGATCCTTACGAGTGCTGAAATTGCCTCTGTAATTTTATCCTGTTCATACAGAGATAACGAATAATAGTATTGTGACCTCGCTCCCAGATCATCAATTCTTTTTTCTGCAACCTCTAGAAAATGGTTATCGGCGACATCATATCTTTCTGCAGCCAAATCAATAAGGCCCATTTCGAATTTAGCCTTATCAGCAAATAAAGTTTCCGGGTGATACATTGCCAGTTCCTCAAAAGTTCCATATGCTTTCTGCAAATCATCTGCTTTGATATAAGCTGTTCCTTTAATAAATAAAACTTCAGGAAGCCTGGGTGAATCTTTCAATTTTGTAGAAGCATTTTCCAATAATTGAATTGATGCCTGATAATTTCCCGTTGATTCATACATTTTACCTAACTCAATTACTGACACAGCAGCTGACTCGGAACCAGGATAACTTTCAAACACTTTATTAAAATAGAAAATAGCTTCTTCATCCTGCTTTAAATTTTGAGAACTTTTACCCATCCAGTAATATGCTTCGGGGACAATAGCACTTTTCGGATATCTAGCGATAAATTCCTGGTAGCTGGTTTTAGCATTCTGGTAATCTCTTTGACTATAATAAATCTCACCTTTTTTGAAAAAGATTTGATCTGAGAACTTCAGGTTAGGATTTTGACCGATAAATCTATCAATCAAATTGACAGCATTTTCAGGTTTCCCCATAACAACGTAGCTATACTGTATTCCATTTACCGCGTCGAATACATATTCCGATGAAGGATATTTAGTTAAAACATTTTGATAATTAACAACGGCTGAATCATACATTTCCATATTAAAATAAGCATCACCGATAGAGTAGTAAACCACAGGTGTTAAAGAAGAATTCTTATACACCTGAAGAACATTTCTGTAATCGCTGATGGCATCTTTATATTCCCCATCTTGAAATCTGATAAATCCAATTGTGAACAGGGAATTTTCAGCGTAGATAGATTTTGGAAATTTTTGTTGTAATGTTCGGAATTCGTTTATAGCTGATTCAGTTTCACCTGATTTATACAACGCTTGCGCATATTGATAATATGTGTAAGGATCATCTGTAGAATATTTGCCAGATTGAAAAATTTGCTTAAATATTCTGCTTGCCGCAGTAAAATTCTTTGAACCAAAATAGCTGTCAGCTAAACGTAATTTTGTATCTGTTATTCGTGAATCATTCGGATATCTTTCGATAAAATCTGAAAACTGATACGCAGCATTATCATAATTGCCAAGGTTAAAGAAACAATATCCTTTAGAATAATTGATTTGCCTCACAAATTCATCCTCACTACTATTTATTGCGTTGTAACGTGAGAGTGCTTCCTGATACCTGCCGGACTTAAAGTAACACTCCGCCATATAAAAATTTATTTTATCTGTTTCGAAAGCCGGATTGATATTTTCAGCTTCTCTTAAATATTCGGTCGCTTTTTCAGATTCACCCAGAAAGTAGAGCGAAACCCCGAGACCAAGTAATGCTCTTAAATGTACGTTGTTATTAGAATCTGTAATCCGGATTGCCGGTTCAAAATTTCCGCGAGCTTTAATATAGTTTTTCTTATTCAGTTCAATTTCGCCGATCATTGTGAATGCTTTCGCCCTGGTTAAAGGATCATCAGAAGATGTTGCATTGCTAAGATACTTCGATGAGAGATCGTAATTGTGTTGTTCGAAATAAATCAAGCCGATCAGATTTTCAACAAAAGGGGCTGAACGATCGGATGGATAAAGATTTAGAAATTCCTCAAAAATCTTTAGAGCATCTTTATAATTACCCGAATACCTTTTTGCTTCGCCTTTCCATATAAATGACTGAATGGCAATAGAGTCTTCACCTTGAGACAAATAGTTAAAGACGTTGTAAGCATCGTTGTATTTTGTCTGCTGAAAGTGTGCCCAGCCTAATCCATATTGTGCATTGCGAAAAATCTTTGAGCCGGGAAATTTTTCAATTATTTCAGAATAAATTTTAACCGCATTTTCATATTCTTCAACTCTGTAATGTGAATTTGCGAGTATATATAATGCTTCAGCCAAATTATTGTTGGAGAGTTCTTTTACGTTAGGATTGCTAAGTTCAAGTATTGAATTGTAATAATCTTTCAAGTAAAAATAGCAAACTCCAATTCTGACTTGTGCCTGTACTGCAAGTGGGCTATTGGAATGGTAAGTTAGCAGCTCATCATAATACTTGACAGCATTATTGTAATCTTTTGTTTTTTCATAAACATTTGCCAAGGCGTAAAGAGAGTAATCACGGAATTTGTTGTTCGATTTATCTTCTATTGCCTGTTTAAGAAAGTCGATTGCTTCATCAAGCTTACCTTCAGCAGCATAGGATTCACCAACCCAGTACATTGCCGTCCCTGTGTGTTCACTACCTGGGTATTGGTAAATCAACATTAAAAGATTTTTTCGGCAAAGCGCATATCTCTTAAAATCAAAATAAATTAGTCCAAGAGTGAATAGAGATTCTTCTCTGAACTGTGACCACACGATATTGTTAGCAATAAACTCAAATTCGCTGGCTGCCTCATCTTTCTTTCCCATTTTCAATAAAGAATTTGCTGAGTAGAACCTTGCAGAGGCATAAAGCTCGTCTTCAACTCCATAATCTTTAATAATTTGATTAAATACTTTTTGAGCTTCTGCATAAAGCTGTCGATTATAAAAATCCATTCCCCGATTATAATCTTCCGAAATGGTTTGGTTATAAACCATTGGATTATAAAGTAAAGCAATTATCGGAAGGATGAATAAGAAACTTTTCATTGAGCTTTGCAATTTTCTTTTAACTTGAGACGAATTTGGCGTTTTTATAGTTTCAGATTATTTATTTTAATTTTGCTCAAATTACTTACAATTTTCAGGCTAAATATTAGCTTTCAAAAGGTTAAAGTCAAGAGAAATAATAGAATATGGGAAATCACTTAAAGATATAGTTTAGAAATTGATTGTTTCTCTTTAAACAACTAACAGGCTTAGTCTTAGTTTTTCATTTCCATTTTTTGTATAATTCGCTCGTTATTTAATAATTATTCAACAATAAGGAGGAAGTGTGAGAATATCTCAAACTATTATAGCTACTTTTTTAATTCTTTTTGTTTTCACTTCAATATCCACTGCACAGCTTGTTAAAGTTGGTGTTGGTGGAGGAATCACTCAAGTTACTGCACCAGATTCGTTAACAAATAAAGTTGCTGAAGGGGGTCTAGGATACTCAACGGAATGGAATCTTGGATTAGTAGGAAAAGTTGACCTTCCTTTAATTCCTATAACTCCAAGAGCTTTTATAACTTATCATATGATCACAGG
>JBATIA010000171.1:0-3017 GCA_049667415.1 Ignavibacteriaceae bacterium | reverse complement strand
TCTTTGAGTTTCGCGTGCAAGGAACCTGAATCTATCTCCCCTCTGAATTGGAGAATTTTCATCTATTGCAACAACGGTAATGGTCTGAGTCTGACCATCGTATGAAAGTCTGGAAATTTCAACGCTGTCTACATTTTCATAGGCAGGATTTACCCCACCCATGAGCTCAAGAGCATCACCAAGCTTATCTCCTTCAACATAATAGAAGGTGCCTTGCCTGTTAACAGCTCCTGAAACAGAAAAGAAATTCCTACTAATATCATAGGCAGGAAAGATAATAATATCATCATTTTTCAAATAGGGATTATTAATGAAATCACCATTAAGTCTGAATTTTTGCAAGTCAATAGTAAATTCTTCACCAGTACTACGTTTCAACTTAATGCCTCTCAAAGCAAAATTTGCAAGTTCTTCCTTCAGTTTTCTGTATATCTCAGGATCATTAGTTACCTTCAAAGTTAAATCAACAGCTTCCGAATAAATTCTGGTTACAAATTCATCAACTCTTTCCGTCATCAATGCAGGAAATGTTCCATTTATTGGAAAGGACCCACCAATAGTTACACTAATAGTGGTCATGTTAAGGAAATCACTACTTAAATTTTTGTTCTGAATGTTTTGTGAGTATGCTGTAAAGTAAATAACAAATAAAAGCAAGGCCGCAATTTTAATCTTCATTTAATTAAACCTCTTCATATCTATATTTTTTATGAGGAATACTGTAACTTATAATAATTTCTGTAATCACCCGAAATAATTTCCTTCCACCATTTTTCATTTTCAAGATACCAATTAACTGTATCTTTAATTGCAGTTTCAAAAGAATGTTCAACTTCCCACCCGAGCTCTTTTCTAATTTTACCTGAATTGATTGCATATCTTCTATCATGTCCGGGTCTATCTTTAACATACTCAATTAAATCTTCAACTTTCCCAAGTTGATGTAATATGAGTTTAACAATTTCAATATTTCTTTTTTCAGTATTCGCACCAATGTTGTAAACTTCACCAATGCTTCCCTTATCTAAAACGAGCTCAACAGCCTTGCTGTGATCAATTACATAAATCCAGTCACGAACATTTAAACCATCACCATACACTGGGAGTTTTTCATTATTTAAAGAATTTATGATCATCAGGGGAATTAATTTCTCTGGGAACTGGTACTGTCCATAATTATTTGAACAGCGTGTTATTACTACCGGGACACCATATGTGTGGTGGAAAGCTAAAGCCATTAAATCTGCTGAAGCTTTGCTTGCTGCATAAGGACTATTCGGCTGAAGTGGAGTAGATTCCTCAAAATGTCCTTCTTGCCCGAGGCTGCCGTATACCTCGTCAGTAGAAATTTGAATAAACTTTTCTATCCCAAATTGTTTTGCATTTTCAAGAAGTACATTTGTTCCTAAAACATTTGTTCTAAAAAAAATTTCCGATCCAAGAATGCTTCTATCTACATGTGATTCAGCTGCAAAATTGATTACATGCGTAATCTGGTACTTCTCAAAAATATATTTTACCAATTCATCATTTACAATATCCCCCTTTACGAATATATAATCAGGATGATTTTCAACCGCAGATAAATTCTTAAGATTACCAGCATAGGTTAGTTTATCGAGATTAACAATGAAGACGTCCTTTCTTACACTTAGGATGTAGTTTATGAAATTACTTCCTATAAAACCTGCACCGCCAGTTACAAGAATTTTCTTCATAATTTAAAAGGAGAAAAATCCTACAAAAATACCGGATTGGATAAAAAATGAATTGCTGTTCAGATCGGAAGGAATATTAGATACGGGTTGATCGTTATCGGCAGTCCAATCATCTGCAAAAGTCAATTGGTAGCCCAAGCCTAATCTTACAGAAACAAATCTATAAAGTGGATAATCTAAGTTGATAGTAGGAGTGAACATCCAAAAGCTGTTTGTTAATTTTCTGTTGAAATTACCTGATGAAACATTCCCATTTCTAAATTCAATCCAGGTTCCTTCCCAGGTAAATTCACCTGAGTTACGATAGATATCTAATTCTAAACTACCAGCCCCAATTGAAGTGCCAACAGAGACCCCAAGATTTTTAATAAAAGGTAGAGTGTACTCGATTGTTAGACCACCACCATTAAGACTATAGATAACTTCCCTATTTTCACCACTTATATTTTGAGATGTTGAAAGAGAACCTCCAAAACCCATTCCTCCAATTCTCAAATTCTTAACAAATCCTATATAAATAAAACCCGCAATACCTGAAGAATAAAATCCGCTTGAAGAAAGTTCGGGCATACCTATATCATTCAATTGATTATTTATTGGGGAAATATTTGGAATATACCAGGCTGGTACGTAACCTATTCCTCCACCAAACGGGGCATCGAAAAACTGACCTGTTTGTCCGTAAGTGACCAGACTTGAGAAAAAGAAAATGCTGATTAAAAGTTTTTTATGCATATACTTTCGTTTAATAATTAATAAATTTACCAAAGGCACTTAGTAAATCCAAAGGATAGATGGTTATTAGATAATTTCAGTAGCAAATCTATTACCAGATTGAAAATATAATAAGTCACAAATTTAGTATATCAAATGAAAAAAGTTCTAATAACAGGGGGCAGTGGCCTGTTAGGTCAATATATTAATCGTTCAGCCACTCAAAAATTTAATATCTATACTCTGTTTCGAAATAAGTTAGGAAACTGTGGAAATTTCCCGTCTTCAAAAATTGAAATCCAGAATAAAAATGAACTTCAAATAATTTTCGAGAAAGTAAGACCAGATATTGTAATACACACAGCCGCAATATCAAATCCGCAGCCAATAGCAACGCAAACAACCAAGGAATATTTTGATACTAATGTTACAGCAACTAAAATTATTGCTGAGCTTTGTGAACGATATCATTCAAAACTTGTCTATATATCAACTGATCTCGTCTATGCAGGATACCGAGGCTCATTTCTTAAAGAAGATGCCAAATTAATTCCTGCAACATTGTACGCTGAAACGAAATTAATG
>JBATIA010000170.1:0-13495 GCA_049667415.1 Ignavibacteriaceae bacterium | reverse complement strand
TCAGAATCGGTTTTAGATACCGTAAATAAGTAAATTCCCCTTCTTTTACGGTTTCGATATATTCTGTCTTATCATCCAGCTCGTCATTTTGCCTGAGCAATTCAAACTTGCTTAAAACTTTTTTTTCAAAATCATCGGGATAGTTATTCTCATTCCTGTTTTTGAACGAAACCCTTCTTATATAAACACCTTTCTGAAGACCAAAATTATTTGTAAGAACCTGCGCTGTATCTGAACAGACTGATACTGCCTGGACTACACCTTTAGTTTGTATTTGATTAATCAGAATTCCCTTCAGACTTTTCATAAATTCCATAGAAGTCTTTCTCATTCCTGCCAGCTGATCTTCACTAACCTCTGTTCTATTTTCACCACAACTAACTAACAGGATAAAAATAATTAAAACTGATACACTTATTAAAAATTTCATAATTATACCCTCCTTCTGCTGCAAACATAATATGTGTTTGTGATTATCTCAATCCTATTAACTCTAAAAGATGTTTGTAATAATATCATTAATTTTGACTCAGATAAAAATAATTTGTTCAATGTCTGAATCCTTAACCCAGCTAACATATAAAAAAATATTTTACTTCTGGTTACCTCTAGCAGCAACCTGGGTAATGATGTCAGTCGAAGGACCCTACCTTGCCGCTTTAATCGCCCGGCTTCCCGAGCCGAAATTTAACCTGGCAGCTTACGGCGTAGCATATTCTTTAGCACTAATTATCGAAGCTCCAATAATTATGATTATGAGCGCATCAGTAGCACTTGTTAAGGATAACGATTCTTTTCACAAATTAAGGAACTACACTTATACTGCTAACGGATTACTTACACTTATTATGCTAATACTTGTAATCCCCGAAATATTCTATTTTATTTCTGAAGACCTGATAGGATTGCCTTCAGAAGTTTCAAGCTTGGCACACATTGCCACTATTATATTAATCCCCTGGCCGGCAGCTATTGGCTATCGCCGTTTCTATCAGGGGTTATTGATTAATAATAATCTTACGAGGAGAGTGGCTTACGGAACTATTATCAGGCTGGCTTCAATGTCCCTGTCTGCATTACTACTTTTTATTTTGGGAGCTGTTGAAGGTGTCGTAATTGGTGCAGCATCGCTTTCAATTGGAGTAATAATGGAAGCTGCAGCAAGTAGATTTATGGTGAACAGTGTTATAAAAAAAATACTGCAGAAAGATGTTAGTTCCACACAATCTCTTACTTATAAAGAGATATCCAAATTTTACTACCCATTAGCCTTAACTTCGTTAATCGGGCTTGGTGTTCAACCGTTGGTTATCTTTTTTGTAGGACAGAGCAGGATGGCTGTAGAATCTCTTGCGGTGCTTCCTGTAGTAACTTCTTTTGTATTTATCTTCAGAGCCTTGGGGTTGTCTTATCAGGAAGTTATAATAGCTCTCATCGGAGAGCGGAAGGAAGGATTTAAACTATTATTAAAATTTGCATTATTGCTGGCGGTAATTCTGGTTTCAGTTCTGGGATTGTTTGCATTCACACCTCTCGCTGACTTCTGGTTTAAAACTGTATCCGGTTTATCCACTTCACTTGCCGATTTTGCAAAATTACCTTTGATGATTATGTTTTTCTTTCCTGCCTTAACAGTATTTATTAGTATTCAAAGGGGTGTACTGGTTTTCTCTAAAAACACCAAACCTATTACAGTGGGAACTATAACTGAATTTTTGACTATAGTTATTTCACTCATCATCCTAGTAAATTACCTAGACCTGGTTGGTGCGGTAGCCGCAACAATTGCTTTTGTTGTTGGAAGGCTAGTTTCTAACCTTTATTTAACTTCATCTTCTATTAGCTCGTTGAAAAATTAAAAAACGAAGATAGCCCTACGGTTTAGCTAACAAGTATCTTGAATTTATCAAAAAAAAATCCGTGCAGCTTATTGAACTGCACGGATATAAGTTTTTACTTGCTCAGGTATTAAGAATTAGAATCCTAATGTAAGAGCAAATACGTGGTTGCCATCGAAGAATTTAGTATCTCTGAAGGCATAATCTACCTTTACTCCAAAGCCTTCTACTTCATAATTTATACCAGCACCTGCAGTGAAGCCATAAATGTAATTACTTTCACCGAAACTTTCTCCGACATCTGGTGATAACAGATAACCTGCTCTCACAAAGAACATGTTATTATAACCGTATTCACCACCAAGCTTGTATTCATCGCCTGAAAAATTGTTATTCTGGTAAATACCAGTAAACAGTAGTGAATTCATTTCATCTATTACCGGTCTATAACCAGCAGCGAGCTGAAAGTTGAAAGGCATTTCAAACGGCGCTGAATCTACTTTATAAAGTGTCGGGGGACGATTCCCTTCATTGAGCTGTCCCTCATAGTACAATCCTGAACCGTCAAATTGCATCTCTGTTCCAAGATTTTTTAGTACAACTCCTATATGTAATCCATTGATGTCTGCAAGATTCTGGTAAATTACACCAAAATCGAAAGCAATACCGGATGCACTAACATTACCCATTCTCTCACTAACAAGGTTGGCAGTCAATCCTACCGAGATTGCATCAGTAAGCATTCTGGAATAGGATACTCCTGCAGTTACCATTGTCGGAGAGAATAGTTCACCGGTACCGTCTGGATTTGATGTTGTTGTAACGGGAATGTCACCAATAGAAAGTGCCTTTAAACTAAATGCAATGGCGCCAAAACCTTCGAAGTTAGCAGCAACTGCACCGTATTCTACACCAATATCTGCTATATAAGACATGTGAGAGAACAACACATCAGCATTGTTCTGCATATGAGATACGCCGGCAGGATTCCAGAATAGTGCTTCAATACCCGTTGCAGCGACCAGGTTTGATTCGCCCATGGCTATACCACGGGGACCAACAGGAATTAACAGCTCGGATGCACCGGCTGTACCTGTACGTTTTCCTCCACCGGCGAAGACATTGTTTACTGCCAGTAACAGGATGAAAACCGAAATTAATTTAAATATTTTTTTCATTTTTACTCCTTGCTTTAAACTTTTACTTATTATTAGAACCTATCAAGAACTTGTTGTTCCTGAACGATTGCCAGTTTAAGTATCTTTGTCGTTCCAAGATCAGGTAATTCAATGTATGCTATGTACAAACCGCTCGCAACCGGCAGACCATCCTGATTTGCCAGATCCCACCTTGCGAATTGTCCATCGTCGGTTTTATCTATATTCTTGACCAATACACCAGCAAGGTTAAATATTCTAACCTTTGCATTCTTTGGTAAATGAGTAAATGTTACAAAACGATTGTACTTATTTAGTTCTTCCGTATTTACACCATAATACGGGTTAGGATATACATTGATCTGATTAACCTGATCTCTTGCAAGGTTGTTATTTACTTCATATGCCGGAACTGTAAATGTATACGTATCATTAGCACTGTTTGGTATTGTAGCTCTGATCCTGAATGTAGTGTTAACATCCGGCCAAGCGTTTTCCTCGCCACCACCCTGGTTCTGGTTCCAGTTCATCAGAACAAATCGTGCAATATTCTCTACTTCAACTTCACCTGCCCAGTTTTCTGGATCAGGAGTCATTGCAGCAACCAGATCAAGATAGTCTTGTTCACCTGGTTGTGGATTTTCATTCGGCATCATAAAATAGATCCAATCACTGTAAGGATCGTTATCACCACCTGATGCTGTGTGGTCAAGCTTAAAGTTGAATATATCGTCTTCGTTGTCATCAAATACCCAGGGCATCATTCTAATGTCATCAGCCGGGTTATCAAGATTTGGTCCTAAGTACCAAAGTGAAAATGGAACATCAACCAAAGATCCTGTTGAGAATGCCATCCAGGCTTTGCCAGCCGGGTTACTTTCATCTCCTGTCCATCTGATTTCATAGTTATTTGGTATTATTCTTACCCATCTTGCACCATCACGAGCCCATCTGCCTAATGCTGAGGAATGATCTCCGATAGAGGGTCCGCCGGCAACGCTGAAATAAAATCCGCCGCCAGCCTGCATTGGATCATTAACACCTAGAGCACCTCCATGGGGAGAAAGAAGAACGTCTCTATACCAGTCAGATGAAATACCTAAGTTATCAGATCCGGGCTGCGTTATTTCATACGAAAGAATAGCATCACCACCTTCTACGGTACCATTACCATTTGCAGTAATATCGAATCCTTTAAAGTCTTCGGGTGCACCTAAAACTCTGAATTGAATTCCATCAATTATCGGAGATTCAACATCAGAGAGTTGGTTGGTTTGATTCTCAAGAATTTTTGTTCCGTTTCTTTCAACATACCATACAACTCCATCCTCAGTACTTTCGAAACCCACTTTATATTGGTTTCCTGCTTTGAAGTTAGGATTCCTTGGGTCGATAACTATAGGATATAAGAAACCGTCACTAGGTGGAAGAGCAGGATCAAGTACGTTTTTAGAAATTGTTAATGTGTCGCCTGAATTACCACCAAAAATCTCACCTGGATTTTTGGATTGAGGGATTACTGTAAGAATCCTGATCGGGTTTTCAAGGTTGTTCGGAACCGAGAGCGGATCTGGATTGTAATTATAAGCAGTAACTGCAAAGTAGTATCGGTTTCCGTTTACTAAGGGTATCTGGTTGAGAGCGTCCTCAGTTATTTCAATGTACCTTCTGATGCCGGTATCATTTCCAAACTGAACCGGAAGCCTAACAACCGAACCTGTTATCGGATCAAAGACAAAGTCATCAATTTTTCCGATACCGTTCGCTAAATCGTAGGTAGCAAGCCTCTTACCTTCAGAAACGTCTGCGGAAGCAGAGGGTAGCTGGTATACATTATAACCCTCAAATATATATCCTTTTGAGTCTGAAGTTTCGGTATCTTTTACTCTGGTTGGGTTTTCTCCCCAATCAAGAACAACTTTCTTATCAAGAGTTACAACATTAACCTCCGGAGATGGAGGAGGGATAGGAAGATCAAAGAAGTTATCATAAGCAACCTGTGCAATCTGATCGTAGAATTTTAAAAGTGAAACTGCCGAAATACGATCGACACCGGTAATTGCACCGGCACACATTTCAGCAACTACAACTTCCTGTGTATCACCGGGCGCCATATTGAATGGACCCGAAGCTGGTCCTTGTCTTCTATCGCCAGGAGACTGCAAAATTCCGTCTACCCATCCCGAGCGTGTTACAGGATCACCAGTAAGTGTAAATGTAGTTGAATCTCCTGTTATAGGGTCGATAAACAATTCACCTGTAAGACCAACCCTGCCTTGCATAAACCTGTAGAACTGAACGGCTCCCTGAGGTGAGCCTAAAGTTGGATCTGTAACGTTAGCGTCACCACGGGTAAAATAATATGCAGCAGTCATTGGGAGGTTTATTTTACCGGGGCCAACAACTTTATTCTTAAATATTCCAAAATCAACTGCATCATCAACACCATTTTTATTCCTATCTTCACCTGCTACTCCATCAACTAAAGGACCCTGGAAAAAGTCGAATCCAACAGCCGGGGGAGGTAATGGTGAATATGTTTGATCATTAGCAACACCATTATATGAATAGGATAAGCTTAATAAGGTATCGTTGCCGACAAAGTCATCGCTTGAATTACCAAGATCTACATCTGACCACATTGAAACATACATATCATTAAATGTTTGGGGACCGCCGGCTAAAACGTCTGTTTTATTTATTATCAAATATCTTCTAAAGAACATATTTCCAAGAGCACCTGTCTGGGAATATGCCCAAAAAGTTGCCTGCATTTCTATACCCATCGGAGGTGTGCCATAAAGATCTTGTGTCAATCCCGATTCCTGGTCATTCGCTACGTACCAAATGGTCTGATCTGCACCGGGAACACCGGGAATGTCTACTGTCGGATCATACACACCATTACTGTCAGCATCAAAATATGGTGCACCAAGATCTGCCGGCCATTGTGTCCAGTCAGTTTCATACTGAGCTCTAATCCCAGCTGCGTCCAATCCCAATGGAGTTTCATCTGCAGTTTCATTAACAAGGTCTACTGGAGGACCTCCGGGATATATATCAGGACGAACCCTGAATATTCTATCCAGGGATACAACTGTTCCGGCACCATCAATGTAGCCAGCTTGAAGACCTGGCCGGTAAGTTGATCCGCCCACAAAGGGCTGGCTGGGATCATTGACGATAGCACCCCAAACGAAACCGGATTCAAATACAGCAGATTTTCCGCTGCCTTTAGGGAAAACCAAACCACCCTGGGCTTCCCCGACATCAATATCAGAGATTCCATCGTTTTTAATAACAGTAGAAATGTTATTAATATTCATGTATGCCCTTATCGGATCGGCCGTGGGCTTACTTAATGTATTGCCTTTCCTGCCGCCATCTCCCTCTGCAAATGCATTACCTATAAAAAGTGCTGCACCAAGAAAGATAGCTAGTAAGGGTTTTATTGTTTTTGATTTCATATTTATTACACTCCTTTTTTATTCATCAAGTTGAAATTTTAATACTCTATCCGTATACCGAATCTAATCTGTCTTGGCGGTCCGAAGATACTCGGCTGGGTCGTGTAAGCAGCGCCGGTTGTGGCAGCATACCATTGCTGATGGTACTGAAGATTTAAAACCGAGTATAAATCGACGAAATCCTGACCCCATGTTTCTATCTGCTGTCCACCAAGATTCGGATCACTCAAATATCCGTCATCATTTGCTGAGCCTGTTCGTAAGAAGACATTATTAATATTCCTGGTATCAAATAAATTAATTACGTAGAAATAAATATTCAGATCAAACAGATCGGCTATATCAAAAGTCTTATCGAGTCTCATATCAACCTGGAAGGTTGAAGGAGTAGTAGAATTATTAAGCGGCTCTAACGGCTGCCTGTCTCTTGCATCACCTTCAAGATCGGCTCCGCCTGTACCTATTGTGAATGGATGTCCGCTTGAATAAGTTGTAAGTAAAGTAACTCCTAATTCCTGGAATACCGGTCCACCATCTCCTTTACCAAACCTGAAATCAAGGTTTAGAGCAGCTCTGATTGCCTGGTTAAATTCCAGTGGACTAATGTATTGAGGAGAAAAACCATTCGGGGTAAGTAGTGCATCTATGGGCGCTCCTACAATACCTCTGTTAGAGTTGGGGAAAGAGCCGGTTCCTTTTGCATCTGTAAAGGTTATGTTCCCATCAACTTTAAATCTTTCAATTCTGCGCATATTATAAGCAATCTCTATGCCTTTGGTAGTTGCAACGTCTCCGTTCTGAAGAACATAGTAGTTACCAAATGGTGAACCTGCTGCAACAATTACCTGACTGTACACAACCTGGTCCTGTATATCTTTATAAAATCCGGTTATGTCTACAGAAGCAAATTCGCCAATCTGCTGAGTGAAACCAACTTCATACTGTGTGGTTCTTGTTGGTCTCACATCAAAACCAACCGGTGCTGGAAGAAAGAATCCTCCGGTAAGGTTTATTCCGGTAGCATTAAGTCCCTGGTAAACGTCTCTCAACCTTGATTGCTGAACAAACTTACCCCACTGAGCATGGAATATAGTTACATCAGTAACCGGGAAAGAAAATCCAAGACGTGGACTTACATAATCTTTAGCTTCAGTCTGGATTACACCGCTGGGTATAACATCCTTTGTTTGTTTATTCCAGGTTAATTCCGGTCTGTAAATATTAATAGGCACCCAGTTATCGATATCAATTCTATCATACCTTACACCAGCATTAATTATAAGGTCATTGTACTCAATCCTGTCCTGAACATAAATACCTAAAAAGTTAGGTTTTCTTGCCTTCTCATAATCCGGTATTCCATCATCTGTTTTATTTCCCATAGGATCGTAACCAAAATTATTTACACCTTCACGCCTGATGATTTTATTAACGTCGCCAATTTTATTTGGATCCGTGTCAGGTAATTTGTTATCGTTATCTATCTTTCCAGGCAATAACATTATTCTTTCATTGCCAAAAGAGAAATTCCTGATATCCCATAACTGGAATTCACCACCAACCTTAAGGTTATGTTGCTTGGTTATCTGTGAAGTAAAATTGGCAGAAAAATTAAGGTTCTGACGATTAAATTTTTGATAGCTTGCTACAACATCACCAGTATCGAAGAAGTTGAATATAAAGATGTTGTATTGAGTGGGTCTTTGATATCGACGATCTTTGTTCTGATCTTCTATTGGATCTCTAGACCTATCCCAAACCCAGCCAACATTTGCGTTGGCTACGCTGTCGCCATATGACAACCAGCTATCGTTAAGATAAGGATCGAACCTGTTTAAATTTTGAAATGATAAACCACCACTAACTTCCAAGAATGAATTTGCCGAGAAGATGTGTGTGTACTTTAAGCTAAATGCACCGTCTTCAGTCTCAACATTTTCAGTTCTGGCGGTATTTATAAAGTTTCCTATCTCAGTAATATTTCTTGTTGCAGGCCAGGGATTGAGAAAATCATTTTTAGTGTAAGTGCCCACTAATCTGAATATTGCCGGATTAAAATCCAAAGTAAACGAAGCAGTACCAGTATAATTCTGGTTCCAGTTTGCTAATTTTGCACCAGCCGGGTAAACAAAGTCTAGTGTATCACCTGTTGCTGGATCGCCAATACGACCAAGATTGAATCCATCCACTGGCTGAGGATTCGGGTCTCTCATAAAGTTATAATTAAACAACCCGAAAAATTTAATGTTTGGCATTCCAAGAGGTCCGCTTAGAGTAACCACAGACTCATTGTAGCCGAACCAATAAGAGCCTAGTGATTTATTACCGCTATAGCGGTCATCCGGTCCGTTAAATCCGATATTATCTGTAATGTACTCCAGAGAAAACTTCCAATCTGGTGTTCCGGATTTTATCTGCTGACGGATTATACCAGAGTTAGCATTTCCATATTCAGCATTGTAACCACCTGACTGAACATTAATTTCTTCAAGAGCTTCCTGTACCAGAGTAATCTGTCGACCACCAACCATCGGATCGGTGATGTTAGATCCCTCCAGATAGAAACCAACTTCGTCCTGTCTGCCGCCACGTATGAATATCTGATTATCCTGAAGAACAACACCTGGAGTTACTGCAAGAATATTATCAACACCTCTTATAGGAAGTGCTTCGATATCTTCGGAAGTTGTAATTCTGTTTGCGTTGGTATTATATTTATTAACCAACGGCCTTTCAGCTACAACTTCAACAGTACCTACCTGAATACCTTCCGCAGCCAACTGGAAATCCAGCCCTGTGGTAAGGTCTGCATTTATACGAACGTTTGAAACAGTATTTGCCTGGTAACCGATATATGATGCTTTAACCTCGTAAGTACCTGCTACAAGATTAAGGATGATGTACTCACCGTTAACATCGGTTGCAGCACCATAAGAGGTCCCAACTATAATAATGTTGGCTCCAATAAGTGCCTCACCCGTTTCCTGATCTGTGATCTGGCCTCTTAATTTACCTGATTGGGCCAGAGCCATTGCTGGCAAGAGCAGGAGTAAAAAGAGAATAGTCATTATTCTATTCATTATCTCTCTCCTAAATTAATGGATGATGTTAATTGAATTAGTTTTAGTCATTTTATTGCATGTCTTGATTTTAGGTAATGAAAGTGAATAGATACTTACTTAATTTTTTTCTATTCAGTATTTATCTATTACCCGATGATCTCTACCAACTGATAATTATGGTAGAAATTCATGACAACCCGTGATTTGATATTAAGAAAGACACACTTGTGTTAAGAAAAGCGTAGAATTCTGTCATAAACCTCCATTTCTGTAAGAAATATTATTTGTTAATGCTAACGTGGTAAAAATAATTGATAAAGTCAACACTCTTTTAATCTTTTTGCGCTTTAAGTAAAAATAAATAAGTGCTAAAAATTAAACAATTTATCTAAGTTTTTATAACCTGGTCAAAACTTTGACCTCAATACCTTGAAAAGCAGGCTCATATCTGCATACACCGCCTATACAAATATTACCTGCTTGCCGTGTTCCTATTAGCAAGCTAATATCGGTGTGTCCTCCAATTTTATATCCGGTCTGGACAAATCCCCAGAATTTTCTCACAGTTCTTCCGGGATCAGGTTCTTTTGTTTGAAGTTCAGCAACCACTGCCACGCTGAAATTCGGTGATCTCAAATATTCTACCGCAAGTACATCTGCATAATATTGCTCGGTTGTTGTTCTGTCTGTTACATGTTGATGTTCTACAATAACTTTTATTGTATTCACTTCACCAAAATAAAATCGGTTTTCCAGAATTGGAGTAATATTTTTTGTATTCGTTGCTAATTCTTCATTATAAGCAAAGGCAGCAATCGAAGTTAAATCTTCACTCCAGTTCTGCTGTCCGCTAATGTAAATTTCATTAAGCTGTGTCGAGACCGGAATATTAATTTGATTGGCTCTTTGATAGTATGAACTTGAAGGAAGAGTTTTCGTTTGCGTAAATGCTGCATTCAAATATGTATCATCACTTAAGTTGTAACCGGCCGCCAATTGAAATCCCTGCTCGTTTGCCTGGTTTAAAGGAGATGGGTGCCTGTTTGGCAATATATATGTATATTCTAATCTAACTGATGGAGGTGTGTTATAAAAAATTGTTCCGTCCTGTGAGGTGAATGCAATATTGTCATAATACTTATACTCACCAAGTAGGGATAGTGAACCAAGATAAAAATTCAGGTTGCCATAAAATCCCTGACCAACAATAGACTCCGATCCATTAAAAATATTTTGTTTGATGTCTTCATTAAACTTAGCAGTGTATTCGGTATATATATCTATATTCCAGAAACTGGGAAGCGCCCTTATCGAAGCAAGGGTTGTCCGAGCTGTTTCTTCTGAAGGTGGAAGATTTGAAGCTACTGTGGCTCCAGCTTTAAGGGGTCGCCAGCCGCGGTACTCAAGGTCTAAAGCATGAAGTATATCATTTCTTTCATCATTTGAGTTTGCAGCCATACCGGAAAGACCCGTTAAAATAAATCCAGCATATTTGCCAATTACTTTTAAACCTAAAAGATTATTATCTATCCTTATCGCCCTGTCTTCATAACTTTTTAGCACCATTCCTCTTCCAAACAAAGTATAAAAATTTCCCCCGGTGACTGAAATCCCTTCATCCATTTGACCGATGTCAGCTTTTAAATATATGTAATCTATTTCGGCATATTTATCTTTCCCCCGGCTTATAGAAGGATCCGGATCATTTGGTTGGAATATATCGAACCTTAATCCTGAAGAAAATATCCCTAGCGAATAATCAAGATTTAACCAGTTTTCGAAGATCTCCCGCTTAGTCTCAACATTATAGGAATATTCAAGTTGGCTAGAAAATCCTAGTCCTTGCGGCCATGTAAGCCCGCCGGATTCCGACTGTGCCCGAAGGGGTGAAACAAGTACTAGAACAAATAATATTAAAATTATTGTATATAACAATGAAGGAAGGAATTTTTTCATTTGATTTGCAACAGGAGAATATTTTTTATAAAAAGTTACGGAACGATTTGAAGATTGTTCCGGGAAAATCATCTGCATAAGATTAATATGTAAAAATTATAATGCCCCGGGATAATTTCCCAGGGGTAAATTCTTATTTGTTAATTTCCGAAGAAATAATTTCTTTAACATTAACTTCATCACCCCGCATGTAGCCGAGATGAGAGTAGATTATATATCCCTTTTTATCAAGTATAACTGAATATGGAACAGATTGCGCATAGTACAACCTGGCTACATCTGAATTTGTATCTAATAATACCGGAAACTTAAAATTTTTGGACTTCACGAAAGGCTTAACTTTTGCAACGGTTCTCTCGTCATCGGTTGATATTGCATACATCTTAAAGCCTTTACCCTTGTATTCTTCATAGATCTTTTTGTATTCGTTCAACTCTTCAATACACGGTTTGCACCAGGTAGCCCAAAAACTTAACAATATAGGTCCATCACCTACTTCTGCGTTTAATTCGAATAAATCTCCATCTAAATTTTCAGTCTTAAAATTTGGTCCCTTGCGAATACCCTGCGACTCATCCTGTGAGTGTAATGGAAAAGAGAAAATGAAAAGTATAAGAAAAGTTGTAAGTATTCTCATTTATTTCTCCAAAATCATTTTTCGTGTTTGAGTGAAATTGTTTATTGACAGAGAATATAAATACACTCCGGAAGATAAGTCCGCAGCATTAAAATCAATTGAATAATTACCGGAGTTCTTTTGTTCATTTACGAGCGTAGCGACTTCCACTCCAAGAATATTATAAATCTTCAGCAAAACCAAACCAGGTTCACCCACTTTGTAATTAATCATTGTCGAGGGATTGAACGGATTCGGATAGTTCTGATACAAATAATATGAGTTAAGAATATTTGTTTCATTAACACCAACAGTCGGATCAGTTGTGGTTGTAAAATTGAGTATTATCCTATCTTCAGGATTTCGAAAAGTACCAACTTGTATTTGAACGTGAGCAGTAGCAATACTTGTCTGATCAGTAAAAACATGGAGAGATGTTTTAAGCGTATCATTTGGAGCGAGTGGTGGAGTATTAAATTCCGGAGTTGTGGCAACGCTATCTACGTCAGAAGAAAAACAAAGGTCCCCAAAACACATTGAAGAAGACCATCCTGCAGGGACGTCGTTTATAGTTCGAACCTCAAATACAGTTTGTTCCAAAGCAGAAATATTAACCACTTCAAAATCTATTACGATTTCTAAGGTACCTACCGGTTCATATTTAGTCATTCCGTGAGTTATTACTTCAATTTCCTGTGCATAAACAAGAGGAAATAAAAGAAAAGAGAGAATAATCGTACTGTTTATATAAATAATTTTCATATATACACCTTACTATTTAATATTCTTCATAAAAATATGATTATTAAAGAGAAAGGTACACCTCAAAGATGTACCTTTTATTAAAAATTCGGTTCTTACTTGAGTAATACCATCTTCTTAACTGAAACAAATTCACCGGCTGTCAGCTTGTAGAAATAAGTCCCTGAAGCCAGAGAAGCAGCATCGAATTCTACGTTATAAGAGCCTGGAGATTGTTTTCTGTTCACGACTTCAACAATTTCTCTTCCCATCACATCATAAATTTTTAAGCTTACCTGTGATTCTTTAGGAATCGAGTATGTAATTGTTGTTGCCGGATTAAATGGATTCGGATAGTTTTGCTCAAGAGTAAATGACACCGGAACTGATTCTTCAATGGGATTATCTAATACTATCCCTTCTGTTAACCAACGAACTGACCTGGCAACTAGAGAATCAATTATATTCACAGCATCTATCTGTTCGAGTCCGATGCCAAAAAATACTACCTTGTAGTTTCCATCATCTGCTTTGACAGAATTAATTGCGGGTCCCGATCCATATTTAATTATGGGTGAAGTGTTAGCATCAAATGGTGAAATTTCATCGGGTGATCTTGTATACACAGCATTTATAGAAAATGAAATTCCATAAGTAA
>JBATIA010000169.1:0-9895 GCA_049667415.1 Ignavibacteriaceae bacterium | reverse complement strand
CAATTTCTCCGACAATAAAAATCGTTCCGTTAAATTTTATTTCTTGTTCCTCTACAAACTTAACTCCAATTTTAATATTCGATTCTTTCACATAAGGAGCTTTAACAATTTCTGAATACTCGGGAGTTAGTACGCATGCATCAAACTCAGAAACATCTTTATCATATCGCGCAGATGTTTGATGAGCCTGTTTAAATATTTCTTTGTTGATATGATTTATAGTAAAGTGATTTGTTTCTTTAATGTTGGTGTACGTGTGTCTTTCAACAGAAACAGGACGCATCAAAAATCCAAGTGCCGGCGGATTTGCGCCAACGTGAATCACAGAACTAAAAATCGCAAGATTGGTTTTACCCTCTTTGGAAATTGTTCCAATAAGATTTGCGCTCTTGAATCCCGATACCGAATTAACAAAGTTAGTCCTGTATGATTTTTCGAATGCTAAAATATTTTCGTTTGTAATTTTCATTTTTTTGCCTAAAGTTTTTAAAGTTTAATATCCCGTTAACTCAACATAACCTTTTCCTGAAATTCTAGAACCGGATTTAGTTCCTTCAATTTTTACAGAGCCCTCCCAGTATCTCACCGCAACATCCATCAGCTGATTTTTTATAGCGGGAATTATGTTAAGATCTATTTCTTTTTCTGGAATTTGTAATCTCCAGCCCGATGGATATTTTTCTCCGGTTGGACTTTTCCAATAATCATTCACATTCAAAATCACATCATCCTTCTTTAGTAATTGTGATGTGCCGTCTTTATTTACATAAACCCCTTTACTGAAAACATCTGGAGTTCCATTATTCTTTCTCATCTGATAATACATAATTTCATCGTTGTCATTCAACTGCAATGCAAACCAATCCCATCCAGCCTGATCTTCGCTCAAAGCACTTGTGCTCCACTCGCGATCCATCCACGAGAATCCATTCACAGAAAATTCTTTTCCATCAAGAATTATTTTTCCATCTGTCTTTAATCTCGTGTAGGAATAGTAATAAGACGCATTGCCCTGTTGTTTTCCTTTTTGACTTAATCCTTCATCACCCTGAAGCACAATTGGCTTAACTGCCTCAATTACAAAATTGATGGTAACATTTTCTGTTTTTGCTATTACATTGATTCTGGGTAAATCAAATACTGCTTTGTCTTCTAATTGAATAATTTGCCAATCTTCCAGCCAGACTTTAAATGGATTTGCTTGTGCGCCGGCGAGACCGTTCCCTTCCCGGCTGAATTTTTCATCAAAGTAAAATTTGTTTCCATCAATATCAGTAACTGCAAAGTGTGCCATATAAATTTGATTTGAATTCCAGTCAGTTTTTCTTTCAGGTTTTTCTTTACTGAGAGCAGTTCTGAAAATCGTGAACTGATATCCGAATTTTCTGTTGTTGTCTGTTGTTAAGTTTCCTGTTAAATACCACCACTCGGTTCTGAAATCGGAATGCGGTCCGTGATCATCGGGAAAAACAAATTTTCTTTTTTCAACAGCTTTACTGAAGTCCTCGCTTTCAACATCACCCATAGCTTTTGAAAGACTTACGCCGCTGTCATCTGTAATTTCTTTTTTATCTTCACAAGCAAAGAACACGAAAGCCAGCAAAAGGACTGATAAAAACTTTTTCATTCTTCCCTCAGCGCATTTGCAGGAGAAGTTTTTGACATTTTGTATCCGGGATAAATTCCTGCAAGAATTGCAGCCACAATCGATAGCGCCATTGCTTCCATCATTATTGATGGTAAAAACTCGAATTGCATTGTCCAGCCGAAGGATCTTTTATTAATGATATAAACAAGAATCCAGGCAAGGATATTTCCAAGCGGTAAAGCAAGCACTCCTGCTGTTAACCCCATTAGCAGAGTTTGAAGATTTACAATTTTAAATAGTTGTCCGGGCAGCAAACCATTTGCTCTCAAAATTCCGAGCTCTCTTTTTCTTTCTAATTGTAGCGACATTAGTGAACTTAATATTCCAACAAAGGCAACAATTACTGCAAGGATTTGAAGTACCTGAGCAATCAAAAATGTTCTGTCAAATATTTCAATGGAAGAATCGCGAAGAAATTTGTAAGTGCGCACAAACAACTGCTGTCCATCGGTTTCCAGCGATTGAATTTTTTCTTTTACATCATCAATTGAACTTCCCTCATCAACAAAAACAGAAATACCGGAAACGCCTTTTGTGTTCCAGTGTTTTTTGAAGTGATCATAATGAATTGTTACCAATCCCTGATCAGAAGCATAATCATAGTAAATTCCTGCAATGCGGAAGTCCCGCATACCGTAATCGGTTTTCAATTCAAGTGTTGAGCCAACATCCAGATCGTGTTTGTATGCAAATGGTTCAGAAAGAAAAAGCTCACCATTTTCAAACTGTTTCCAGACTTCATTTTGGTTACCTTCTTTGAATTGAAATCCCGAGTAACTTCTTGGGTTCAATCCTGAAGCAATCAAATGATATTGCTTTCCATCCTGAAGCAGTTCTATCTCACGATAAAAGTTTATGTCTTTTGCTCCATCAATGGACTTTATTTTAAGAAGAACGTCCTCTGATAACACCGCATCATTTCTTCGAGAAATTAAACTTGGGGCAGAAATAAAAATATCAGCATTCAATCGTGCTTCAAGCCAGTTGATCACGGTGCTTCTGAAACTGCTGACCATCGTTCCAACTCCAACTGTAGCTGCAACAGCCAAAGCTAATGCTGCTATGGCAATGTAAGTTCTGCTGATGTTTTGTATAATTGATCTTGATGCGATTTTTCCTGTTATGCCAAACAGTGACCTGAAGATTGGTGAAAATATTTTTTCAACCAGAATAATTATAAGAGGCGTTGATAATGCAAAACCGATTATGATCGGGAGAATTCCAAAGTAACTTAGCCAGATGTTTTTTGATGGAATGTACAGAACAATCGCTCCGATGATAATGAATAGCAAACCTGCAATACTCATCGCGGGAATTTTTCTCACCAGTGATGATTCCTGTTCAGACCGCATCATTGCAGAACGCGGATGAACCATTGACGCTTCTTTTGCAGGCTTGATTGCCGAAAGAATTGTTGCAAGAATTCCTAATGCCGCACCTTTCAGAATTATAAATGGTGAAATGTAAATCTCTCTGACTGAAACGACATAATATAAATCATTTATCGTTTGTGAGATGAAGACGATCAGAAATTTTGAAATGAAATATGCCAGGACAAATCCGATTGCTGTTCCAATAATTCCAATTATCAAAGCTTCTCGGATGATTATTCTGGAGACTTCGTTCGATGTAACTCCAAGCGAGCGAAGTGTTCCGATTAAAACTTTTCTTTGAACAACCGAAAACGTCATCGTGTTGTAAATCAGAAACAATCCAACAATTAAAGCAAGCAGACTGAGAGAAGTCAGGTTGATGTTAAACGCTTCGAGCATTTGTTCTGCGGTTTGCGAGCGCGAACCTGATTTTTGAAGCTGAAATCCCTTGGGCAAAAGACTTTTTAATTCTTCTTCTTCAGCAGGAGTGTTAACTATAACATCTATGTAATCTATCACGCCGATCCTTTCGGTCAACTCCTGTGCTGTTGCAACATCTGCGATTAAAAGATTTTCCAGTGCTGATTTGTTTTGCCCGTCTTCTGTAATCAATCCGATTATAGAAAGATTTTTTTCTTTACCATTTATTAAAACAGAGATTGAATCTCCGATGCTTTTATTTAGGACTGCTAAACTTTCATTGGAGAAAACAACTGCATTTGGCTTCGTGAGGAAATCTTTAAGCTCGCCATCAATAGCTGTAGCAGTGTTGACTAAATAATCTCTGAAAGGACGCTCGGCAAAAAAATCTATTCCTAACAGCTTGAATATTTTTCTGTTTGAATCCGGAATGCTTACATAAGTTTCTATTACGGGCGCAATGTTTTTTATTCTTTTATCAATTCTCAAATAAGTATAAAACGAGTCCGGTATTCCTTCCGAAGTTCCAATTATTTGATGAGTTGCTTTGCCGGCAACAGCATTCATCGAAAGATCAAATGCTTTTGTCGAACTATGATTTGCAATATCAATCGAAACAACAATTGCAACTCCCATTGCAATTCCCAGGACAGACAAACCAAACTGCCAGGGATGTTTTATCAAATATCTTAAACTTGATTTTGTTAAGCTATTCAAAGACAGATTCCTTTTTCACTTCCCTAAGTCTGCCTTCTTTTAGAGAATAAATTTTATCCGCGAGTCCTATTACGTCTTTGCTGTGCGTAACCATTATCATTGTCTTGCCTTTTTTCTTAACCACCCTGTCAAGCAAATCAACAATCTGAAGACCTGTTTCATAATCAAGATTGCCGGTTGGTTCATCCGCAAGAATAATATCGGGGTTGTGAATCAATGCCCTTGCAATTGCAATTCTCTGCTGTTCGCCGCCGGATAGTTTGTCGGGATATGTGTTTGCTCTGTTCGCAAGTCCGACTTCCGACAAGATAGAATTGATTCTTTCTTCGGTATTGTTTGAGCCTGTAAGTTCAAGAGGAAGCAGCAAATTCTCTTTAACGGTAAGAGTTGGAATCAGATTAAAGAACTGGAAGATAAAACCGACTTTGTTTCTGCGTACAAGTGTTCTTTCTTTCTCGGAAAGTTTTGTGATATCTGTTCCATCAATAGCCACTGAGCCGCTGTCGGGAACATCAATTCCGCTGATGATATTAAGCAAGGTGGATTTACCGGAGCCGCTTTTCCCGAACAGTATGATAATCTCTCCGTTTGAAACGCGCAGATCCAGATTGCTCAAGACTGCGTGCTTAATATTTCCCTCAAGATAGCTTTTATTTACATTTTTTAATTCGAGCATAAATGACCTAAAAATTCTGATAATGTAATAACAATAATAAATGTGGAATAGTTTACTTGCTGCGTAATAAAAAAGCCATCACAAAGGATGGCGTAACAATCTTCCAACGTGTAAGTCTAATCAACCCACCATCTCTTTAATTCCCATTTCAGGTGAGGTCGGTGTAAAGTTAAATCTCTTATTAAACTTGCCGCTGTTAAAGAAGTAATCCTGTTTGAACTGATATCCCACATCCTGCAGCTCTTTTAATATTGGGACAAAAACTCCCAAAGTGCTTATCATCCAATCCGGCATAGTTTGAATTTTTTTCTGCTTGTTCATCGCTTGCATCATCAACTCAATCCATTGTTCATTACTTAACTTTTTATCGGTTGTTGGAAGATGCCATACCTGATTAAATGCATCGGGTGTGTTGCCAAGTAATGCAACCGCCTTCCCGATATCTTTGCTGTAAATAAAACTGTGGATTACATCAAGCTTACCAAGCCATTGTGGATTTTTGCCGTTAATGAGTTTTAAATATACAGTTTGATAAAGCATACTTGTTGTTACAGCGGGTCCGTAAAAATCCGGTGCCCGTGCTATAATCGCTTCAACTTTGTTTTTTTCAACTGCATCCATCAGCATTCTTGCAATTTCCATGCGAACCGTTCCTTTTTTGGAAATCGGATTCATTGGCGTTTCTTCACTCATATTGCCAAGATATTTCGGATCATACATGTAAACATTATCAACAAAAACAATTTTGGTTTTATACTTGCTGCAGCTATCAATCAGATTCCGCATAAATGTTGGCCAGAGTTCACGCCAGACTTTAATGCTGTAAGGAAACCCTATTGCCACATAAACTATTTCTGATCCCTTAACTGAGTCATCAAGTTGTTTTGGGTCAGTTAAATCAGCTTTCAATAATTTATCTGTATCATTAACCTTTTTCGGATTACGATTGACAATCCGGATCTCTTTTGTGTAGTCTGATAACTCGCGTGTTATCTCCGTTCCAGCTCCGCCGCCGGCGCCTAATATTGTTTGCATGATATTTTTCCCTAAATAAATTATAAACTTTTAATACTTAAATATATGTGAATTTGAGCTGTTCGTTTTTTTTGGTTGTTTTATAGATTCACAGATAGCATCTTGCATTTAGAAAAAGCAAGCATTTCCTGATTATCAACAATAAAACAATGGATTTCATTCCATCATATAAAAAATTATCGGAAGAAGAGTTCGCAAAGCGTTTAATTCGCGCTGAAGAAATTCTAAAAAGCTGCACAAGCTGTCCGAGGAATTGTCTGGCTGATCGGACTAATGGAGAATTCGGAACTTGTCAGAGCGGTGACAAGCCAATTGTTTCTTCTTACACTCTTCATTTTGGTGAGGAGCCTGTTCTTTCGGGAACTAATGGCGCGGGAAATATTTTTTTTGGTAACTGCAACTTGAGATGCGACTACTGCCAGAATTTTGTAATCAGCCAGAATCCTGCCGAAGAAAAACTAAATGAAGTTTCGATTGAAAGGCTTTCAGACATAATGATCGAGCTTCAGAATATGAATTGCCACAACATCGGTCTCGTTTCGCCAACTCATTTTACAGTTCCGATTCTAAAATCAATCAAGCTTGCTTCAGATAAGGGATTAAATCTTCCTCTCATCTATAATTCAAATGGATATGATTCGGTTGGGGTTTTGAAACTTTATAATAATGTAATAGATATTTACCTTCCTGATTTTAAATACGGAAACAATGATTGCGGAAGACGTTACTCAAAAGTTCCCGATTATTTTGATGTGGCAAAACTTGCAATCAAAGAAATGTATGAGCAGGTTGGAAGCGAGCTTGTTTATGAAAATGAAGTTGTTGTAAGAGGATTAATAATTCGTCATCTTGTTTTGCCCAATGGTTTAGCCGAGTCAGAAGAAGTATTTAAGTGTATATCAAGGCTGGACTCCAAAATTCACATCTCTGTTATGGCGCAATATTATCCAACCAATCGTGCTGAAAAAAATATTTTATTGAACAGAGCCATTAGACACTCAGAGTTTGATCGCGTAACCGAATTACTTCATAAATACGGATTGGAGAACGGCTGGATACAGGAAATGGAAAGCCATGATTTTTATCGTCCAAATTTTGAAGAGGGCAGAGAAGATCCGTTTGGCAATAAAAAATTTCCCGCACTTGCTGCTGACAAAATCAGCTGATTTTTCTCAAGCTGATTTAAAATTATAGATATTCTACAACCAAGCCTTCGTGAACTAAAGTAAGAGATTCAATTACAACATCACTTGACTGTGCATTTAATGTTGAGTATTCCAGCTTTGATGGAAAAGTGTTTTTAAGCTTCCAGGCTACAACGGGTTCATGGCTTTCATTTAGAAGTGAAATTGTAACATCTCTACGTTCAACTACAATAAACTGTGCTGTGTTAATCCATTTATAAAACTCGTCATCGTTTTTAACTATCCCACGCTTTAATACAATTGGGGAAAATCTCTTTTGTCCGGGCATAAGCCGTTCGGAACTTTCCGGTGAAGAACCTTCACGGTATGGAATTACATCAAGTTCAATTGCAAGTCCGCTGACTTCCATAAACCCAACGTTGGTGCCGCCCCATTCTACACGAAAATGATTTTTTGAGTGTGGATAATTCATAAATAACCTCCATAAAAATTTAAATGGTGAACAGCCTTTTTTAGATGCGCCCATATTCTAATCAATACTTTTTCGGTGCGAGAAATTTATTATAAAGCACTAATCCAACAATTGTAACCACGCCAATCATTGAAAAGATAATCCACAACGTGCTGGGCTGATTTAAGTTGTCAACAAAGTGTACGTAAAGATTGGCACCGAGAATACCTCCGATAAAACTTCCCAATACACCATAAAGAAATGCGTAACCGAGATAAAGAGCTTTTTTATCTTCGGGTGCAATTAATCCGACATAACTAATGAATTTGGGATGTGCGGTCATCTCACCAATTGAAAAAATAAAAATGCCTAAAATAAAAACCCAGATGTTTGTGTTAATTGCAAGGATTGCCATTCCAATTGTACCCATCGCTATGCCGGCAATCATTGTTGGAAGGGCTTTCGTATGTTTAACAATATTTGAAACAACTATTTGAAGCAAAATAATTGTCCCCGCGTTAATGACGGTTACATGCTCAATATCAAACTTCCAGTTTAAATTGATTCCAACAGAAGAAAATATCCCATTAACTGAATTATTAAGTGTCGATGCATCTACATATTTCTGAACATACCAGAGCACAGAATCAAACATTTGAAAATAGAGAATCCAGAAACCGGAGTAAATAACAATCAGCCCAATGAACCGAACATCTGTTAAAACCATCACGGCTCCTTTTAAAACTTCACCAATTGTTTTAGTGTTCTCTGGTTTTTTCGGTTCTTTATAAACAAGAAGAGTGGGAATTAACATCGCCGCTGTTCCAATTGCTGATGCCATCATTACATACTGCCAGCCGAATGCATTTTTAATGTAAGGCACAAGTATCAATGGGAATAAGAACGCACCGAGGTTAATCGACCAATAAAAAATTCCAAATCCAAGTGTGCTGTTGCTTTCGTTTGTTTCTCTTGCAATAGTTCCGGAGATCATCGGTTTAAAAGCACCGGCACCAACAGCCATAATTATCAGGCTGGCAAATACCATCGCATATTCTGTTGTCTGGCTTGTTAGAAAATATCCCAATCCCAAAAAGATGAAAGCAAAAATCAATGTTTTTCTATAACCAAATCTTTCACCAATTGCGCCGGATAATATCGGCAGAATATAAAGCAGCGGCTGGATAGTGCTTTTAATTACGCCAACACTTTCTTTTGTGAAGTTAAGCTGGTCTGTCATATAAACAGAAAGAATACTCATCATTCCGTAGTATGAGCCCCGCTCAAAAAATTCCATCAAAATTACTATCCAGTAATTTTTTGAAAAAGAAGATATCCCTGGTTTTTTATCGGGAGTGTTTTCTGACATAATTGTGTTCCCTGCTTTAAATTGGAAGATTTTTTAAGGGCAAAGTTAGAGGCGGAAGTCGAATTCGCCAAAAATTATTTCTCTTTGGCCGATCGATTAGTAATTAAGAACCGGATTCAGCCATTTCTCTATTTCTTCCACACTCATTCCTTTCCGGCGGTGGTAATCGAGAACCTGATCTTTACCGATTTTTCCAACAGTAAAATATTTTGCTTCCGGATGTGAAAAATATAATCCACTTACACTTGCGGCAGGATACATAGCCATACTTTCAGTGAGTTTTATTCCTGTGTTCTTTTCAACATCAAGTAAAGAAAAGATAATTGGTTTTTCGGTATGGTCAGGCTGTGCAGGATACCCCGGTGCAGGGCGAATTCCTATATATCTTTCTTTTACCAGGTCTTCGTTAGAAAGTTTTTCATCAGAAGCATATCCCCAATATTCTTTTCTTACAAGCTCGTGGAGATGTTCGGCAAATGCTTCGGCAAGCCGGTCCGCAAGTGCTTTGATCATTATACTGTTGTAGTCGTCATTATCTTTTTCAAATTTACCAACAAGCTTTTCAATTCCGATCCCAGCGGTAACAGCAAACATTCCGATATAATCTTCGACACTACTTTCTTTTGGTGCAATGAAGTCTGCAAGAGCAACATTTGGTTCATCTTTTGATTTCTGTATTTGCTGTCTAATTGTATGCAGAGCTCTTTTAACTCCGTTTCTTGAATCATCGGAATAAATTTCTATGTCATCAACACCAACGGTGTTTGCGGGGAACAAACCGACAACCCCATTTGCAGTAAGAAGCTTTTCCCGAATGACTTTATCAAGCAGTTTTTTTGCATCATCAAAAAGTTTTTTTGCTTCGGTTCCAACATTTTTATCATTGAAGATAGAAGGATATTTTCCTTTCAGTTCCCATGTAATAAAGAATGGTGTCCAGTCGATATACTTTCTGAGTGTCAAAAGTGGATAGTCTTTAAAAACTGACGCGCCGGATTTGTTTGGTTTTTTAATCTTGGCTTTTGACCAATCAATTTTTAGCTGGTTGTTTCTTGCTTTTT
>JBATIA010000168.1:0-1989 GCA_049667415.1 Ignavibacteriaceae bacterium | reverse complement strand
CTTGCACCTGCAGTTGTTGAAAGCCATATTACTCTTGGTTGTTCAAAATCAATAAACAACAGTAATGAAATTATTTTAGGATTGATGTACGCTCCTGCCGGTAATGTAAAAGGAAATAATCCTCTTGATCCTCCAAGCGGACAGACGATTGAATTACAAATGAGCCAGTTCCAGATTGAACTTGGTTATTCTTTTAGCATAGTTCAATAAAAGACAAACTTAACAGAGGGCATCGATAGTGATGCCCTTTTTTTATAAATAAAATTTAATTAAAGGGAAAAAAATGTTTCGGTTAATTATTGCAGCTGCCCTTCTGTTTTTTAGTTCCGTGATAACTGCAGATGATGTTGATCATGGAATGTATATGTTTACTGTAAAAAATGCGAAGGGTGATTTTAATACTATCAGCACGTCTGTTGTTAAAGCAATTGAATCAGCAGGATTCAGAATACTTGCTGACAGAGATGTAGCAACACCAGATAGAGTTCGCGAGGATGGCAAAAACCTTTGCGGTTTTAAAGGAAAGCTGATAGTATTTACTAATGACGATTATATTAAAATGCTTACATCTTTTGGGAACAAATACCTTGTAGCTTCATTCTTACGTGTTGGAATTCACGAAACTAACGAAGGTATTCAAATCATAATTGCAGATCCTGAAACAATCAACAGGATTATTTTTAATGACCTTGATGATGAAAAATATCAACAGGCAATTGACAAAACTCTTCCATTTAAATCCAAAATTATTTCTGCACTTCATTCACTCAATGCCGGTGCGAACGTAAAAGAAAGCCGAGAACCTGAAAGAAGTTCTGATGATCTCCGCGAAGCTTCTAGAGATATGTTCATGATGGTTGGACCGATGACATTCTTTACAGATGAAGACCAATTCCCGGCAATCTTCTCTCAGAAAAATGAAAACGGAACACAGGATCTTGAAAGTCTAAAACAAAAATTGTTTAAGAACATTGAAAACTTTCAACCGACTAATGACGATAAAGAATACCGCTGGACAAAAGATTCCAAAGAAGATTTGAAGTGGAAAGTTGTGGGTGAAGTTTCTTCGCCAGATAAAAAAGCGATGATGTTTGGCTTAACCCGTAACAGGACAGAAGCCGTTTCGTTTTACATTGTAGGTGATGAAACAGAGCAGAACAAATGCCCGGGACTTGACCACTTGACAGCATATCCCATCGAAGTGATGTTAATTATTGAAGATGGAAAAAATGTAGTTTACACTCCGAGAGAAATGTTCAGGATGGATATGTATTTCTGGGATGCGGGTATGGCTGCTTTTATGGATCATATGAGTATGCCCGATATTCTTGATGAGTCTATTTACCGTGCACTTTTTGCAAAAGATAAAGATTAGTTCCGACAGTTATTTATTTACACAAAGGGCATCGTTTAGATGCCCTTTTTTTATGAGATAAATTTTTAAAATGAAATGGTTAAGGATTAGACGAAAGTCTTTACAATAATTTTTTAACCGAAGAACTTTGGGTGAGCCGTATTTTATGCAGATGCTTTCATTCAAAAAGTATTCTACATAACTTTTATACTATGCTACTATGTCCAATAGTCAATACTACTTTTCCTTTTGCGCGTCCTGTCTCAACATACCCGATAGCCTCGGCAACATCGCTTAATGGATAAATTCTGTCAATAACTGGTTTGATCTTTCCGGTTTCAAGAAGCTCTCTCAGAAAATCCAGATCTTTTTTGTTCATTTTCGCTGTCCCTAACCCAACGATTTTCTTGTTCCCTATCATTGAAACTATTGGACCAAGGAATATATGCTGAAACATCCGAAACATGGAAGAAAATCCAATGATGACACAACGCCCATTGGGAATTAGCGCGCGTTTTAGATCAGAGACCGAACGGTTTGCGACATTGTCAATAATCAGATCATATTTCTGCGTAGTGTTTGTGAAATCTTCTTTTGTATAATCAATAACTTTGTCTGCATCAATCGAACGTACC
>JBATIA010000167.1:0-11703 GCA_049667415.1 Ignavibacteriaceae bacterium | reverse complement strand
ATTTACTCTGTAAGGGGAGGAAATTATTTTACGATAATTTAGTAAATAGATTTTTAAACTATTTGTCTTCATTAGTGGTAAAGATATAAAAAAAATATATTCAAATGCTAATTTTTTGGACAATATTTCTTCCTTCGGTTAAAACTAATTCTATGAGCAAGTGAGGGTAATTATAGTTGAGTATAATTATAGGAATTATTGCATCAATTTTCATACTAATTCTACCTGGTTGTGTTATACTTATTGCCTTAAAGAAAAGTATTAATAATGCAGTCAATATTACTCAAGATGTAAATATTTCTGTAATTATTTCAGCAAGAAACGAAAAGGAGAAAATTGAAAAATTAGTTAACACACTCAATAATTTGAACTACCCACAAGATAAATACGAAGTAATAATTGTGGATGATAATTCAAGGGATGGTACACTTGAAGAATTAAAATTGCAAATTGATAAATTTAATAATTTCAGAGTATTAGACTTAAAGCCTGCAGGACTAAGAGGGAAAAGAGAAGCATTATCACTTGGTATACAGCATTCTCAACATCCATATTTAGTAATTACAGATGCGGACTGCCGGCCTCAGAGCAACTGGTTAGTTGCTTGTTCAAGAAAATTTGCACTAGGTTACGACATGCTTTTCGGAATCGCACCATTTTATCAAAATAAAACTTTAACAAACCGAATTGCTTGCTTTGAAAATTTAAGAAGCTCGTTACTTTCATTCTCGTTGGCTATCGTAGGCTTTCCATACACCGCAGCAGCAAGGAATTTCGGCTTCACGAGAAATGCTTTTGATTTATTAAGCGGATATTCAAAAACTAAGGATACGTTAAGCGGCGATGATGACCTGTTACTCAGGGAGGCTGTAAAAAGAAAATTGAAAATTGGCGTTGTTACAGATTCGGACTCATATGTATATTCTGAAACAAAAAAAACATTTAGGGAATATTTTCATCAGAGAGCGAGACACACACAGACATCTTTTCATTATTTGAAAAAGCATCAGGTGATTTTGGTTTTTTGGCACCTGCTTAATTTACTATTATTATTTTCACCACTGTTGATGTTTATCGATCCCCTTTTGGGATTTTTGCTTCCAGCAAAGCTTTTAACAGATTTCACTATTATAAAATCGACTCAAAATAAATTCGGTTACAGGTTTTCTGTTATTGAAATTATTTATCTGCAAATTTTTTATGAATTACTTTTGATTATTCATTTTTTTAATGCACGCTTCTCAGAGATAAAATGGAAGTAAAAGGAAATATTCAAAGAGAGTATAATCCTGCTCACCCAAATTACAAACGATGGCAGAAGGCACGGGAAATTTCAGATGATCGAGCTAAATTTGTTGAGAAGATTATTTCAACCGAGATTATTCCTGAAGAATTAATAATTTTAGATATTGGTGCAGGAGAAGGAAATACTTCAAGACTTTTTTCACAAAAAAATTTTGTTGTAAGTCTTGATACGAAACCTGAGCGGTTAAAAAAAATATCAAGTACTGAATCACTTCAGCGTGTTACAGGAGATGGCTCAAAGCTTCCTTTCAAATTTGATTCTTTTGATATTATATTATTGCAAGATGTAATAGAACACCTTGCAGCTTCTGAGGAAGTGGTTGAGGGTTTCTACAGACTCCTTAAACCAAATGGAATTATCTATTTAAGTACTCCTAATAGGTTATCATTTTTTAACATTATCGCTGATCCCCACTGGGGGTTACCTTTCCTGTCATTATTCAAACGTAATCAAATAAAAAAATATTTCTTAAAGATTTTCAGAAAGAGTGATTACAATAGGAATGATATTGCGGAACTCTTATCGCTAAGGAAGTTGAATAGATTATTCAGTCAAAAATATTCATTAAATATTTATACAAAGTTCTCTGCTAAATATTTACTAGACGGTGGTAAGGGATTGGTATGGAGTAATTTTCATCTTGGCTTGATAAAATTGATAAATTCTTTAAGAATGAAAAATATACTTATTCATGTTTCGAATGATAAATTGGGAATAGTTAATAAATTTGTCACTCCCACTTTTTATCTCATTCTTAAAAAGAAATAAATTCTTTTGTTATTAGAGAACTAAAAAATTATTTTTAACCTGTAAAATTTAGTTGGAAAATGGATTATAAAATTTTAGCTGAGTCAGCAGTAAAAGCAAAACACAAAGCTTTACCGAGATACTCCAACTTTTATGTTGGTGCGGCCCTCTTGACAAATGAAAACAAAGTTTACACCGGCTGCAACATCGAATCGAGCTCATACAGCTTAACAATATGTGCTGAACGTAATGCAATCTTTAAAGCAATTTCCGAAGGAGAAAGAGAATTCAAAGCTATTGCAGTTGCTGGCGATACAGATGATTTTATCTCTCCCTGTGGCGCTTGCAGACAAATTATAAGTGACTTGTGCGGGGAGATTGATATAATACTAGTGAATTCAAACGGATCTTATATTGTTAAAAAAACCTCCGAGCTGCTTCCATATGCATTCGGGGATAAGGATCTTGAGTAAAATTGAAATTTATATTTAACCAATAATTTATGACAGATATTCCTCCTCATCAACTTCCAAAAGACACTGGCTGGATAGAAGTTATCACCGGTTGTATGTTCAGTGGGAAAACTGAAGAGCTTATACGTCGATTGAGAAGAGCCCAGATAGCTAAGCAAAAGGTGAAGATATTTAAACCCCGGATTGATGCACGATATTCTGATAACTCGATTGTATCACACAATGAACAATCTCTACCATCAATTTTAATAGAAAATATTAATGAAGTAATTGAATATTCTGATGATGCACAGGTAATCGGAATTGATGAGGCTCAGTTTTTTACTGAGGAGATAGTTCATATATGTAATCTACTTGCATCGCAGGGGAAAAGAGTTATAGTGAGCGGGCTTGATCAGGATTATACAGGAAAGCCATTTGAACCTGTGCCCCAGTTACTAGCAATAGCAGAATATATAACCAAGCAACATGCCATTTGCGTTGTTTGTGGAAATCCGGCCGATAAAACTCAACGTAAAACAACAGAATCGGAACGGGTAATTGTTGGTGCAGCCGATATTTATGAAGCACGCTGCCGTAAATGTCATTACATTCCTGAAGAAAAATAAAGGGCAATATGGATTTTAATTCAATAGTACGAGGAATTTTAGGTCTGGCACTTCTGATTAGTATAGCTTTTATTTTTTCCAATAATAAATCTAGAATAAATTGGCGGTTAGTGATTGGCGGTCTTTCACTCCAACTTGTATTTGCTATTCTCATTCTAAAAGGTGAGAACCTGCGTTCATTCTTTTTTATACTCGGTTGGCCGAAAGATTTTTTCAACTGGATAAGTTACTTCTTCGTACTCGTCCTGAATTTCACCACTGAGGGTGCAAAATTTGTTTTTGGTGATCTTGCCAAACCACCGGGAATGGAAGGAAGCCTGGGTTCATTCTTTGCCTTCCAGGTTCTCCCGACAATTATTTTCTTTGCAAGCTTGATGTCATTGCTTTACTACCTTGGAATTATGCAGAGGATAGTTAAAGGTATGGCATGGATAATGGCAAAAACACTTGGCACAAGCGGTGCAGAATCACTTTCCTGTTCAGCAAATATTTTTGTCGGACAGACAGAAGCACCGTTGATGATTAAACCATTCTTGAACAAAATGACTAAAAGCGAAATATTGACTGTCATGGTCGGCGGAATGGCTACAATCGCAGGCGGTGTGATGGCTGCATATATCCAGATATTGGGAACTGCATACGCAATTAAACACGGTATTCCACTTTTACAGGCACAACAAATTTTTGCAACTCACTTACTTGGTGCAAGCGTTATGGCTGCACCAGCCGGTATTGTAATTGCAAAAATACTTTTCCCGGAAACTGGTGATCCTGTTACTAAAGGAACAGTAAAAATAGAAGTCGAAAAAAATGCATCCAACGTAATTGAAGCTGCAGCCAATGGTGCAGCTGATGGCTGGAAGCTAGCCATAAATGTTGGTGCAATGTTGCTTGCTTTCATCGCCCTTATCGCGCTAGTAAATTATTTGTTAAATGGATTTGGTGATTTAATTAATGTTAACGAATACCTGATGACCAAATTCGGGCAGCCACTCAGCTTTCAATTAATAATTGGCTTGGTTTTGCAGTTTGTTGCTTTTGGAATTGGCGTGCCCTGGGAGGATGCGTTAAATTTCGGAAGCCTGCTTGGCATTAAGGTCGTCTTGAACGAGTTTGTTGCCTACACAGAAATGGGGACTCTGGTTGAAATGGGAAAAATATTTAATGAGAAAAGTATTCTAATGTTAACATATGCATTATGTGGTTTTGCTAACTTCAGTTCAATTGCCATACAGATAGGAGGAATAGGACCATTAGCCCCCGATAGAAAATCTGACATCGCTGCTCTCGGTATTAAAGCAGTTATGGGAGGAGTATTAGCGACTTTAATGACTGCCACTCTTGCCGGATTATTATTCAGTTAATGATTGATCTGAGCTTCAAATATCAGGAAGCAATTTCTTACCTTAAAAAAGAATTGCCATTTACCCCGGATGTAGCATTAATTCTTGGAAGCGGTCTTGGTGAATTTGCTAATTCCACAAAAAAAATAAAGAGTCTTTCCACCTCAGAAATTCCGGGATATCCAAAAGCAACAGTTAAAGGGCACCAGGGAGTAATTCATTTTTCAAAGATTGAAAACAAAAATGTATTAATTTTCCAGGGACGTCTTCATTTTTATGAAGGTCACAAATTAAGCGATTGTCTTCTTCCCGTACTACTTACCAGGAAGCTGGGCTGTAATAAAATTATTTTAACAAACGCTGCCGGTGGAGTTAACAGAAATTTCGCCCCCGGTGATTTAATGCTTATTGATTCTTTTAATACAATCAATTTAAAAAAGGAAATAGCAAACCTTATAGGTATTGCATCAATTGATAAACGAAACACTTTTCTAAACTGTCCCTCAAAAAAGATGAATGAGATTTTCATCGAAAGTGCAAAAGAGATTAAAATTACTTTGAATTCTGGGACTTATTGGTTTACAAAAGGACCGAGTTATGAGACTCCCGCAGAAATCAAAATGATAGGAAAATTAGGTGGTGATGCTGTTGGAATGTCAACCGTTCACGAAGCCGTTTTTGCCTCTTCGCTTAATATCGAAGTTGCAGCTATATCCTGCATTACTAATATGGCTGCAGGAATTTCAAAGCAAAAGCTCTCACACAATGAAGTAACGGAAACTGCTACAAAAGTCGCAGATAAATTCTCTCTATTAATAAAAACAGCTATTTCAAGAATATAGATTATACTATTATTATAGCTAATTAAATTGACTTTGTAAGAGTCAACCCCTAATTTTGGCAGTTCATTTTTATAATTTCAAATCACTTCAATTATTCAGGTATGAAAGAATTTAGATTTAAACTTATTATTATTATCGCAGCTATTGCCCTTTCAATTTACCTTCTATATCCAACTTATCTGGATTTCCAGAACAATAAAGATATTAAGCAGACCATAGAAACTGAAAGAGGACAGCTTAAAAAAACTAATCCGGATTTATCTAAAACTCAGGTCAATAACATTCTCAGGGTTAAAGAAGACAGTATTCTGGCTGCGAATCCTGATATAGTGAAAAACCGGGAAAACCGTGTGAAGCTGGGTTTGGATCTACAAGGCGGTATGAGAGTAGTTCTTGAAGTTAATACTGGCAAACTTTTAGATAAGCTGGCGAAGAATCCAGATCAGGTTTTCACAGACGTATTAGCAGAAGCTGAAAAAGAATCACAACAGACTGATGAACCGATTGTTGATTTGATCGCTAGAAAGTTCACTGAAAAGGGTATTAGATTAAGTAGATACTTTGGAACCATCAGAGATGATGATGACAAAATAATTTCTGACCTAAACGAAAACACTGAAGATGCTGTTACCCGCGCAATGGAAATCATTCGTAACAGGGTAGATCAGTACGGTGTAAGTGAGCCTTCAATTCAAAGACAAGGAAGTAAAAGAATTATTGTAGAGCTGCCCGGAATCGCCCGTGAGGAAGAGGCAAAACAATTGTTACAAGGAACCGCACTTTTAGAATTCAGAATTGTACGTGACCCTGATTTTACATTTCCAATAATGCAGCGGATTGATGAAGTATTGGCTGGAAAGATTCAAGATTCAACTGATGTTACATCGGATAAGGATAAATCAGAGACAATCGCCGGGGACACTTCCCTTACTTCAGCAGACTCGCTAAAACCAGAAGGTGAACTTACTGAAGAAGAATTCAAACAGCAGCATCCATTCTTTGCAATTGCTCTCTTAGATCCGCAGGGTAGGAGTGCTGATGCTTATGTTCATTCTGATGAAAGAAACAAACTAGAGATGATGTTAAACCGACCAGATGTTCAAAAAGTAATTCCCAACAATGTTGAGTTTAAATTTTCGGCCAAGACTAATCAAGATGCTGAGGGAAGAGAATTTAATATAATGTATCTTGTAAATAAAGAACCCGAACTCACTGGCGGGGTAATTACAGATGCAAATGCAAATATTGATCCTAACACCTCAACTCCGATAGTAACGATGACAATGAATTCAGAAGGCGCAACAGAATGGGCCAGGATTACCGGTGCAAACGTTGATAAGAGAATAGCTATTATGCTTGACGGTGGAATTTTCTCGGCTCCGGTTGTTAAAGGAAAAATTCCCGGTGGAAGATCACAGATTGAAGGAATGGCTGATCTTAATGAAGCTAAACTTTTAGAAATTGTTTTAAAGGCAGGTGCTCTTCCGGCACCAATTGATATAATTGAAGAACGAACAGTTGGTCCCTCGCTTGGTGAAGATTCAATTAACAAAGGTCTAACGTCTGTACTTCTCGGTTATACGATTGTAGGTTTCTTTATGATTCTTTATTATAGAAAATCCGGGACAATAGCAGCAGCAGCATTGATCTTCACAATACTTTTTATTCTTGGAGTTTTGGCTGGATTTAAAGCTACATTAACATTACCTGGTATTGCGGGCATAATCTTAACTATTTGTATGGCAGTAGATGCTAACGTTCTTATCTTCGAGAGAATAAGAGAAGAAATGGCAACCGGAAAAACAATAAAGGCATCTATAGACAGTGGTTTTTCCCGAGCTTACTCAGCAATTATAGACTCTAACATTACAACATTCTTCACCGGTATTATTCTCTATCAGTTTGGCACTGGCCCTATTCAGGGTTTCGCATTAACATTAATGATAGGAATAGCGACAAGTTTATTCAGTGCATTAGTAATTACAAGAGTAATGTTAGATTTAATGGTTGCTAAAAATATTCCAGTAACAGTAGGTTAAAAATTAAGGATTAAGGAGTTCTCTTAAACTATGAGATTTTTTGAAAACTTTAATTATGATTTTCTTGGAAAAAGAAAAATTGCGTATATAATTTCAGGTGGATTATTTCTCCTGGGCGTTATAAGTGGCTTAACCAGAGGATTTCATTTCGGTATAGATTTCAAGGGCGGAAGTGAAATTGTTCTTCAGTTTGAAAAAGCCGTTGACATAGCTGAGGTAAGAGCAGATGTTGAAAACATAGGTTTGGGTAATATCGAAGTGAAAACATTCGGTGGTGAAACCGGGGTTATGATTCGTACTGAAATTCAAGTGGTTCCAACAGCTGTATACCCCAACGTTATTGCCGGTATCGAAAAAGAAATTGAAAAATTAATGCCTGGTGTACCAAGAAAGCTAATAGATTCAACCGCCAGTTCAGTTACTTATGCTTTTGAAAATCCTGATACTGCAAACCGAATTATCGATGGATTATTCGAGGCAGGTTTTCAATCTGGTAGAGTTTCGGAAGAACCGGACAATACACAAATGCTTGTTAGTGTTGGAATAGCCGATTGGATTAAAGAAAACCTAAGAGAGAAAATAACCGAAAATCCTTTTACAGTACTAAAGGAAGACAGGGTTGGACCCAAAATTGGTGAAGAATTAAAGCGTGATGCTGTACTTGCCATTTTCTTTGCTCTTATTGCAATACTCGTTTACTTAGGTTTTAGATTCAAATTTATTTTTGCCTTTGGAGCCGTTGCTGCGTTATTTCATGATGTTCTTATCACCCTGGGTCTTTTTGCAGCTATCTATGGATTATTCCCAGGATTAAATTTAGACATAGATTTAACTATTGTAGCTGCATTTCTAACTCTTATTGGTTATTCAATTAATGATACTGTAATTGTTTTTGATAGAATTAGAGAAAATTTAAAGATACATAAAACCAGACCTCTTTTTGATGTTATTAACACAAGTGTAAGTCAGACTATGAGCAGAACGGTGTTAACCGGAGGTACAACACTATTAACTGTACTCGTATTGATGATCTTTGGCGGTGAGGTTTTACGTAGTTTTGCTTTTACTTTGTTATTCGGAATTATTATCGGTACATACTCTTCAATATTCGTAGCCAGTACACTTGTCTATGAATATGCCACAAAGTATAGTAAAAAAGTTGAATTTTAATAACCATTTAAAGCCGGGGAAATTACTCCGGCTTTCTTTCCATTCCATTATGCATCATACATTGAATCCTTAAGCCATATCCATTTATATACCATTTATAAACTTCTATGTTTCAAGCTCATATTACTTCTGGAAAATGTTGATTAGGAAATTCCCGTGATAATTTCTAATCGCAGGGAATTAATTGATGAGGAGATTAAGCTGCTGTTTCTTTTTCACCATTCCAGCCTATTATTCCAGGCTGAAGATTATATACTTTATTAAAACCTATCTTAAGCATATAATTTCCTGCAAGAAAGCTCCTGTTACCGCTCCGGCAATAGATAAAATAACTCTTCTTTTTATCCAGCTTATTTACTTCCTGCACAAACATCGGACTATTTATGTCTATTAAGATTGAATTTGGAATACGATCCAGGTAATGTTCCATAGGAGTACGCACATCCAAAAGTACAGTATCAATATCTTCTTCTAATTTTTGCCTGAAACTCTCAGCATCAAGATTTTCTATTAATTTCATTTCCATTGATTGGTTTATAAATATCATTTTATTGTATTCGAAGTCAGATGCTTGAACAGGAGAATGGTTTCAATATCAGGTTCATTAATAAAGGGGGCACTTGGAGAATTTTTTTGTAGAAATAAAAGTTTAAATCAAAAGAAAAACCCCTGCCAGCTTGTAACAGGGGTTAAAAGAGAGAATAATAATTATTTTGAATTCATAATGTATTCAACAATGCTTTATGCTTAATTATTTGTCGAAAAGTTTTTCTAGCGCTACATAGTTATCGTGAACATCTTCGATTGCCTTCTCAATCTCAGAATTATCTGCATTAGAGTCTTTCAAAACCTTAAGGTTTTCAGTTGAGTTGTATAATTTTTGAGATTGTTCTTTAAAAAGCTCTGATTTATCTGTTGCCCATTTTGGCAACACACATTTATTTAATTCCTCGGCTCGTAATTCCAGATCATCTACTGCTTTACCGAACTCCTCCATATTTTTATTTGGCCAGTAATGATGATATATCATATAAAGAACCTTATGGAATTCATCAACCTCTTTGGTAACCGGTCTGATGATGCGTACAAGCATTTCAAAATTAGAGTGGAGTTCTTCAGCCGCATCTAACATTTCAGTTTCATCAGTTCCCTGCATTGCCTGATCGTATCGTTCAACTGAAGCACGGAGTTTTAAAACTCCTTTATCCCATTCTTCCTGTTTATCACGCAAAATTCCGGGTAGTTGTGCAGTGTAAATCTTTTCTGCTCCTGCGTTTACATCCGGCACCATTTCTTTCAGCATTTCATAATTTTTTTCAGGATATGCAGTATGCCAGATAGGATAAATAACTTCGTGAAATGCAAAGAGTTCCGGTACAGAACTGTTTACTTCCGATGAGTGCTCTTTATCCTGAGAATATAAGGGGAAGCAATTGAGCAGAGCTGTAATTAAGATCAAATAGATTGCATTTTTCATATTTCTCCAGATTTTAATAATTAGGTATACAAATTTAAGTAAAAATATATTTATCATCAGTAAATAGTATTCATTTTTGTAAATGAGTATATCTAATATTTTGTAAGTAAGCTTAACTTGCATACGTAATAAATCACTATATTCATTTTTATTTATTGAAGGACAAGTCATCATGAAATATTTTGTATTCTTATCTATACTAATATTGCATATCGGCTGCAGTCAAGATGTGGATACCGGGAGTGAAAAAGCAAAGCTTATTCAAACGGATAAAGACTTTTCCCATACCTCATTGAAACTGGGTGCCGCTGAAGCATTCAATAAATTTCTAACCGAGGACGCTCTTGAATTACCGGCTGGAAAAAATCCGGTCGAGGGTCGAAAAAATATTTATGATATGATGAAAGGTAACCAGGGTGATTATACTCTTGAATGGACTCCACAATATGCTGAAGTTGCAAAATCCGGGGAGTTAGGTTACTCCTGGGGAACATACGTTTTAAGTTACAAGAATGAAAAAGGTGAGGAACAAAAAAGCTACGGCAAGTATCTTAACATTTGGAAAAAACAAACAGATGGAAATTGGAGGGTTGCAGTTGATATGGGAAACAATAGTCCTGAGCCTGAAAATTAAAGATCGAAACTCCACTCAAAATACAGGTAATTATTTTTTAGCTTATTAGCTTTTGTAATATTGTGGATGGCTGCTAATGATTTAGCTGGTAAAGAGTTCATGTTCAATTACAATTTTACTAACTGGGGATTCAGTGATATAACTTTCAACTGCATTTTGAAGTGTGTTAAAACATTCCATTATTCTGGATATACCGGACATTCGAAACGACTCTGCACCTGTAATCTGCGGAAAAACCAACTTTATGCAGTTACGGTTCTGATTTGCTCTCTTATATAACTTAACTATCATACCAATAAAAGTAGAATCTATAAATGTACAAAAGGAGAGGTCAATAATTATTTTCTTCCATTCAAATATTAATTCATTTTCAAATAAAGCCCAAAGTGATTGAGCATCTCTTAGTGTTGCTGCTGCTATATTAACTTTGACAACTGCTACACCATCCACAATCTCTAATTCGAAATTCTCCATATTTCATCTCCTTACTGATCTGATGTGATGAATATAAATTTATATAGATAAATACACCAATAATGCCATTTCAAAGTCCTCAATTTTGACTGTTACTAGTGTAAAAATCATAAATATTGAGAATAATGTTTATTTTGAAACAGTACTGCTAATCATCAAAATACCATCAAATTAACTTTAATGTATTGAAAATCATCTCCAGGTTCAAAAAGCAACAAGCCACCATATTTCTGTTTTTACTTCTCAGAGAATAAATTGGGAAATTATGTTAGGGTAATGAACGAGGTAAAAAGTTTTACGAGGATTTATTTAACTTCACTTTAAAAACAATCATGTTTGTAAATTAGTTATGTAACACTGGCTGATAATATTAGGTTCAACTATGGCAGAATAAATGTAAGGTAGTTTTGTTGTGTTCTTTAGTACTAATAAACCTAAGATTTTTATTGTCACTATAATGGTTGCTTATACCGTTAAGAACATTATATAATCTCTGTTATTAATTTTGCTCTAAATTCAGTTTTTTTCTGATACATTCTTGATTTTTTGCCTCAAGAATTGATTCGCCCATTCTATGTTCTCTTTCAGGT
>JBATIA010000166.1:0-1521 GCA_049667415.1 Ignavibacteriaceae bacterium | reverse complement strand
CCAACAACTTCTGCGGAGCCGTAAATGTATTCATCATAATTTTCCCTGTTATATGAAGAACGCGAAAGATCCATTTCCATGCTTTTCAGGAAAGCAGAAATCAGATTGCGGTCAATTCCGTAATCGTTAACAACTTTCTGGAAAGCGTGAAGAACAGGGTTTGTGGAAATGCCTGTGTTTATTGCTTCCCACGTATCGTTTGTAAATTTTTCAAGAAGATATTCTTTATCGTATGAATGGAAAGTATCAACAATTTCATCAGCAACACGAACGAATCCGTAAATAGCAAAGATTGGATCTCTGTATTCGGGTTTAAAAACTTTTATTCCCCAGCTAAAAGAAGTACTGTAAGCAGTTGTTAGTTTTTTACTGAGTTTATAGCTGGTATTAGTGTAATGTTGCAAAGTCATTTTCTATTCTCTCCGTTACTAATTTTGAACTAATGATTACCATTGGCAAACCAGTACCGGGCGTTGTCGATGCGCCAACATAATATAAGTTAGAAAGTTTTTCGTCTTTGTTTTTTGGTCTGAATGCACCAACCTGGTTAATGTCGTGTGCAAGACCGAGTCCCGAACCCTTATAAAGGTTGAGCATATTTGCCCAGTCATCGGGGGCTAATATTTTTTTAGTAATGATATTGCTTTGAATATCAAAGCCGACTCTTTTTGAAAGATCGTCAATAATGTTTTGTGCGAGTTCTTCTTTGTCTTCCCATGATTTTTTGTAGCGAAGATCGGGAACGGGACAAAGAATAAATAAGTTTTCGCATCCTTCCGGAGCGCAATTAGTCTCTGATTTTGAAAGTGCGTTTACATAGTAATAAGGTTTCTGCGGACTAATCGAAGAAGTAAAAATCGTATCAGCATATCCTCTGAAATTGCTTCCGAGAAAATAATTGTGATGCGTCAGCTTGTCTATCTTTCCTTTCACGCCGAGATAAATTGTGAACGGCGCAAGTGTCCAGTGCATCTGGTCTAATTTTTCGTCACTGAACTTTTTACGATTCAATAACTTTCCCCTGAAAGAAGCGGCATCGGAATTTGAAATGAAGATATCAGCGTTCCATTTCTTTCCGTTCTGATCAATCAATTCATACAGCTTGCCATTGTTGTTGCCGACGCTTACTATTTCTGTGTTATAAACTAACTTCACACCCTTTTCATTCAATATCTTCACAAGCTCTTCAACAAGGCGATACATTCCACCCTTAACTTTCCAGTAGCCGTTGTGTTTCATCTCGGTATAATTCAGCAGAGAATAAATTGCCGGTGTTTGAAAAGGTGTTGAGCCAAGAAAGAAAGCAACAAGAGAAAAGATCACCTTTACTTCTTCGGATGTGAAATGTTTTTCAACTTCACCCCACATATTTCTTTGAAGATATGGAAGGTGCTTCAAAGGAACGCTGGTTAATTTCAAAAAGTAGTCAAGTTTACTTTTGAAATTTGTCTTTACAACTTTATCAACCGTATCATGAAAAAAATGTCCGGCACGTTCGAGATATTTCTTTGCATTCTCTTC
>JBATIA010000165.1:0-8003 GCA_049667415.1 Ignavibacteriaceae bacterium | reverse complement strand
GAGATCGGGTACACCAAGTTTTGGATGAGAATATAGTGAATCAACAGCAACCTTCTCATCAGGTGATTCCGGAATCAGACTAACAATTCCCGGTGAATCAAGTAGTTCTGCATTGATATTATATTTTGAAAGAATTCTGCTAGTATAATATTCAACAGTTGAACCAGGGTAATTTACAGTCTTGTAATTTTTGCCGCTAAGGATGTTAAATAAGGTAGTTTTTCCTGAATTGGGCGGTCCGACTAATGTTATGAGTGGAACCTGAAAATCAATAACAGCACTCATTTTAGTTTTATGCAGCCGGCTTCACTTTTTCTTATTGCTATTATTGTCCCTCTGATTGAGACTGCAATTGGATCATTAAAAATCGATTTATTAATTAGCTCAATTGTCTGGCCTGGTGTAAAACCGTGTTCAATAATTCTTTTACTTGATGGATGGGAAGAATCAATTTCCGAGATTATTCCTCTTTCTCCGAAATTTAATTCTGCTGCTGTTCTCATTTGGTATACTCAATTGGCAAATTATTAAGATTTAATCTACATAAAGATAATCTAGTATAAACAAAATGTCAACAATATTTAACCTGTCAGTTTAATTTTACCAAATATAGTTTTGCTGATAAATGATTTTATCCTAAATAGCGGCATAAAAATTGCCCAAAACGTTGATTACTTACAATAAAGTTAAATTGTTCAGTGAGTGATATCAACTTAAAAAGTGCAAAAAGCAAATCAATTGTCCTGCCTTCACATTTTTCTATTAAAAATGGAGACCAGGTTTTTTATGAATATGACTATGTGAATAAAAAATATAAGTTCATTACTCCGTCAGTAGATAAACTATTAGGTTATAACATTGAAGAACTTAATGAGATCAGCTTCGAAACCCTGATTATTAATCAATTTGAAGAAAATAAAACTAGATATCCACTCAATAATTATACAGATGGTTCTCAAATAGAAGAAGTTCTATATACTTACTTTATTGAAACCAAAGATGGTGAGAACAAATGGATAGAAGATAATTCCTACTCTATTTACGATTCCCAAAACAATAAGATTACTCGCATAGGTATCCTGAAAGATGTAGGGGATTATATGCGCGATGAGAAATTAAAGCATATAATATTGGAGATTCTAGAGGCTGCTAATTCTGAAAAAAATTTAAGTGAATTATTCCGTTTTATTCATTCTTCAATTAGAAAACTAATGAAGGCAGATAACTTTTATATTGCTTATTATAAAAGAGATTCTGACCTGCTAACTTTTCCTTATTTTGTAGATGAGGTGGATAATGATTCATCTTCCAAAAAACTGGGGAAGGGACTTACAGAGTATGTTTTAAGAACAGGTAAATCTGTCCTGGTTGATTTAAATAAAGATGAAGAACTTAAACAGAATGGTGAAATTGAACTTATTGGTCCTCAATCTCCGATATGGTTAGGAATACCACTTAAAATTAAGGAAAAGATAATCGGTGTTATGGTTGTCCAGGACTACAATGATCCTGATACTTATAGTCCAACCCACCAGCAGATATTAGATGTTATTTCTTATCCGATTTCCAGAGCAATCGAAAGAAAAATGGTGGAAGAGGAAAGAAAAGAAATGATAGTTAAGCTGAAAGAGATGAACATTTCAAAGGACCGATTATTCTCACTGATTTCTCATGATTTGAGAGCACCCTTTAATTCCTTACTAGGTTTTGCGGAAATTCTCAGAACGGAATTCGAGAATCTTACACACAAGGATATTAAGGAGTATATAAACGTCATCAATGATTCCTCAAATATTCTTTTTGAAATGACTAACAATCTTTTGCATTACTCCCGGTTGCAACTTAATAAATATGATTACGTCCCTAAAAAAGTATTGCTCAAAGAGATTATTAACGAAGCTATAGAGACACTAAAATTCAGAATCAATAAAAAGAAGATTTTCATTAAGAGTGAATTAAAAGAAAGTTATACATTGGTTGCTGATGAAGAAATGTTACTAATGGTGTTTAAAAATTTAATTTCCAATTCAATAAAATTTTCGAACAAAGCAGGTACGATTAAAATTTTTGCTGAAGAAACAACCGATAAAATTAATAATACGACTACCGTGCAAATTAGCATCACCGATGAGGGTATAGGAATTACGCAGGAGAATCAGTACTCAATAAATTCGAACGTTATGTTTTCAACTCAGGGAACAGAAAAAGAGCCTGGTTCGGGTTTAGGGCTATTACTCTCAAAAAGATATGTAGCCTTAATGAAAGGAAGCTTCGAAATTATTAGTGCTGAAGGTCAGGGTACAACAGTTGTAATTAGCTTTCCAAGTATTAGATTATAGATAAAATAGTCAATCGTCTCATGTTCATTTTTCTCCCATTGTTGTATTCAACTATTTCAACTATTGAATTTATTTTTACGATGCGGTAATTTTTACACGGAAATTTAATTTTGTCAAAACCAAAATTAACAGATAATATTTACCTGTAAGATTAGTAAACAAATTTCTTTTTATTTAATTATCTGTTTTATAACGTAAAATTAGATTCTAATTATTACTCCTGTTTTCTCTCTTTTTGCCCATTTTTCAAATTTTCTAGCTATGCAAATCTGGTAATTATTAGAATACATTAGCTAATTTTAGTCATTCCTTCGCTCGAATGATGTGTATCAAAAAATGGCACTGAATATGTTAAATACTTTCGGTTGAGTCAATAATTTAAATTTTTTGGAGCTAAAAAAATGGAAATCGGAAAGCTTGCATTTTTAGAAACTTATACATCCGAAGATAATGGTGGTATTATCGGTGCGATCCTGGTAACGGATGCAGAAACTAAACCATTGGAGTTCAGGGTAACTTCTCCAATAAAACCGACCGGATTTCAGAAAACTCTTTATGGTGATGTTCTTCTTGAACACATTTTGGTTGAATTAATATCCGTTCCTTTACTGAATGCCATAAACGAACACGTTGATTTGATTTTAGTGAAAGATCCATTCTTCTTAGGAGCAAATAATAAACAGGGAATAAGGGTAATTAGAGTGTTTAACGAATCTGATGGTAAATCACGTGCTAGTTCTAAACCAGAAGAACTCGCTTTTGCGGGTACTGCATCAGGTAAAATGATGGTAGAAACTTCTAAAAAATTCGAAACTGAGATAGCTCCTATAAAAGACCAGCTAAATAAAATGGCAGAGCACCGTAATCTTCTTGAACCATTTGAAAGATTAAAACTTGCTTGTGAGCAGGTACAGCAGCAAAAATCCATTGAATAAATTAAATGATCCGAAAGGTACGATCTAAAGTTGCCTCTTCTATATCTAAAATTGATGAGGCAGATGATTTCAATTTTTCAAACTGGTTAAAAAGACCCTCAATAAATCACCAGCCTGTTGATTCAATATCATCGCGCTTAGCAACTATACCTGATTTAATAATTGATTTTGTTATACCGGAAAATTCATTTCGTGAGTTTGATTTTATTGAACCGGGTGTAACTGATGAATTAAAGAATTGTACTTTCCAACGTGTTAGGAGCAATGCTATCTTTTTTATGATTCCCGGTTCAATAGACGAAGGTATTAACTACCCCGAAGTCGAATTAAGATCTTTAAGTTTTTCTTCCCGGAAATTTAAGTTTTTAATCAGTGTTCCAGCTCCCCAAAAAATAAAAGTCCAGTTCGATCATTCAGTTCCAATCGAATATAATTGTACACTGGATGTCCCGGCAATTTTTAATTATTTAGAAGATATGGTCCCCGAAATCTTTAATATAGATTTACTGGAATTCGAGGATCTTAGCAGTGTAGCAAAGAAAACAAAAGTACATAACATTAAACTTGATTCTTTTCAAAAAATTAAAATTGGAAAATCTGCTCTCCCGGGTCTTCCCAAGCTGAAGAAAATCTATAAAGTAAAGGTACCATCAATTGGGAATTATAAATCTAATCAGCAGAAAATTCCCATTTCTTCTTTTACACAGCCAACAATATCTGAATCTTCTACTATACAACTTTCAAAAGTAAAAAACTGGTTTGCAAAATTTCAGCTTCCCAAAAGCGATGACTTCCTGTTTTACAGTGCCAGAGAAGAAAAATTATCTCCTGGTGATAAAGATAAAACCAGAAGACCCGGAGTCAATGAAAGTTTAAGAGAACAATTAAAGTTAATCTTAAGTAGTGTTAAGAAAGTTGATTGGGAAAAAATTAAATTCCTTCAAATTAAACTAAGAGAGTATGAAGAAACTGGCTCAAGGTTTCTTGTAGATAACGATTATGCCTTATTGCAAGATGAGTTAGGAATAGATATAGAGAAAGAAGTTGTTGCAGCATTAAAGATTATGTTCGGTCATAGAATTATAAAATCTGCTTTAATAATTAGTTCAAAATATAAAATTGGAAATCTTGATTATAGCAAACGACTAAATATTGAGATGGGATGGAGTGATAAGATTAGTAAATATTGTCCTGAGTTATCATGTGCTGTTATGGATGGAAACACAGATGAAAGAGCCGGGGTTTGGAATAAATCTTATGCAATAAATATTGTTGATATTAATACAGTAATAAATGATTTTGAATTTAAGATACTCAATACGGAAAGGTTAAGCAGGTTTGATTGCATTATACTTGATGATGCACATTTAATATTATCCCAAAAAGAAAATGGAAAGAATTTTATTTCATCACTGAGGCCAAAAATTTTATGGGCAACTTCTTGTGTCCTGGATAAGAATCTTGGTAAAGAGCTTAACAATTGGCTTCATCCTTCATGTAATATTGAAAATTCTCAGATCAGGAGCAAAGAATCTATAAGTGAAAATGTAACGAAATTTATTTTGAATGAAGTTTGGTTTGAGGCAGACGATGACCAGCTTGGTGAGTTTAAAGTTACAATGGTTGACTGTAAGAAAGAATTAAGACGTGTACTTGAATCAGGCAATCCACTTAGATTTACCGCCAATATCTTTACTCAATTACACCGATTGAATCAGGTAGGAAATTTTGCTCCCAATAAATCTACTAGCCCTAAGACAGAATTACTCCTGGAACATATAAAGACTATTAAAGAAAATGGGAAAAAAGCTCTTATTCTTTCTCAGTACGATAGACTGGGTACAAAGAAAATTGCAGAGTTATTTAGCAAGAATGGAATAGAACATATATATGTTGCCGGTAGTGCCTCAGCCGAGGAACTTAAAAAGGCTATTTCTTTATTTGAATCACAAAAAGAAATGGTAGCATTCATCTCTGATACTAAGCCTTCGAAATTAAAATTTTCAGATTTAAATATTCCTTATGTGATAAGATTTGATCAATGGTGGAATCCAATAAATAACTGGGAAGTTGAGGATATGTTTACTATTCGCGGAGAAGGATCTGCATTTAATGAAAGTGTAAATATTTTTAATTATTATTCTTTGGGTACTGTTGACCAAAAAGTCAGAGAACTATTATTTAAAAATGGCTTGCTTAATAAAAATGTATTTGAACTAATGCACGCAAAATTATTTGAGGAATTAATTTCTGTTGATGAATGGTTAAAAATATTTGAAGTGCCAGCTAGTGAAGAGGATAATGAACAATTTTTACTCGGAACAATTCAGGAAAATATTAAAAAAATAACCCACGATAATTTCCGTAGAATTATTACTAAATTCTTCTCAAGACTTGGTTACGATAATTTAGAAGTTATCGACATGCCAAATTCTAATTCTTTTAACATTATCGGAAAAGCCCAGAGAAATAACAGAATGTTCAGACTTGTGGCAAGGGTAATTTCAGAAGGAAAGCTTGCAAAGCAAACTTTAGAGGAATTTTTGCAGGAAACTTCAGCTTCGGGTAATGATAAAGTATTTATTATAACCAAGGGTAAATTACCTGAATTTACCGAGAACATCCTGCGTGAAAACGTAACCTTATTAGATGGATTATGGCTCTCTAAGTACCTTTTGAGGTTAGGAATTTTAGTAAATCAAAATGAATGAGTTAAAAAGTTGTATCTAAATTCTTAAATAACTACTGATTCAATAAAAATTAAAATAACTCATCATATTTTGTCCATAACTCCTCACCCAATTCCCAGGCTTTTTGAACGATGTCTGCCTGCTGATCGATGCAATACTTTGTTAAATACTCTCTGGCTTTTTCTCTTTCAATACTCCAAAGAACCATTGCTTCATCCTCTACTTCTTTTTGCTTCGAAAAAAGCTTTGCCTGCAATGGATCCCACACTGCTCTGACGTCGTGACGCATATCTCCCCATCTCTGTGCTGCAAGTGTGCTAAGGTGGTTAAATGCCCACCAGGCTGATTGCTTTGAAAAACCTGTAACTCTTCCATCTGTAGAAGATGTACCATGCACCCTGACAATTCCACAATAAAACGGTGCGTATATTGAAGTAGCAACGTTATCCCATGCTAACCAAACCAAACCTCCGATTTCATTTGGGAGCCAGCTTCTGCACTGAATAATTGTTGCATACATAGTGTACCATCTGGCAATTGTTCTTTCACCTCTCCATCCCCAACCACCATTAATCTTAAATAGTTTATTCATATCGTATGGCATAAAAGGATTTGCCAGTGGTGAAAGAACAGTTTTTCCGCTATCATCGGTTACTGTTAAATCTTTTACAAAGTTGAATTCGGTTCCTTCGTAATAATCTGAAAAAATCTCAACCATCTTTTCTTTTGTAATTAGTTTTTCTGGTTTAACCGAGAAAGGGTAGTTCTCTGAATTCGGGTCTAATTTTAATGAAGGTGCTACAAGATCAAATACCCGCCACTCTCTTCTTCTGGTTGCCAGGGAATTTCTATCGGCATAAGCATAACAGAATTCAAATGGTCCATCCTCAGGTTTCCACCATCCGTTTTCTTTTGCAACTTTAAAAACATTTTCTGAATACATAAAGTAATCTTTGTTTTCAGTATCTATTTGTCTAATTCTGCTTCCATTAGCGCCAATAAAAAGATGTTCATCCGGAACCCTTTGTGCTGCCCAAACTGCTCCAAGTTTATCCTTTCCGGGTCCTAATATTTCAAACACCCATACCTCATTTGGATCAGCAATGGTCAGCATTTCACCATAATCATTCCAACCATATTCCTCTAATAATTCTCCGGCAATTTCAATTGCTTCCCTGGCAGTTTTTGCTCTTTCCAGCATAAGCTGACATAATCTTTGACAATCAATTAATCCTTTATCAGATTTTAATTCCTCTCTGCCGCCGAAAGTCGTTTCACCAATAGCCACTTGTTGGTCATTAATACACGGATATGCTGTGTTAATATATCCGTAGGTATGATCGATCTGTGGAATATTTCCTGTAGGAATATTCTTGTATGCGGGCATCTTTTGTGTATCATCATTTTCTCTTTTATAGAGCGAAACCATTTCACCTTTTTCATGATACATTGCAGGAACAATATCCAGGTTGCTTCTTGTTCTGTGACTATCATCTGTGTGGGATGTCATAACAGAGCCATCATAGCTGGCAAGTTTACCGACAGCTATTGTGGTGCAGCCGTCAGGGTAGCCGCCTTCCCAATCTGGTTTATCGTTGCTTTTTAGTTGTTGAGCTTGTGCAAATGTTATTGAGATGAAGAAAATGAAAGCGATAATTGAATATTTACGTAGCATATGTTCTACCTCCGGTTTAGAATAGCAGATTATTTTGGTTGGAAATATAAAAATGTTGGTGTGAATTATGAAAAATCTTATCGATCATGGTTTGAAAGGCGTTGGTCATTCTGAGTGATTAGCGAAGAATCTCTCAATGAAGTTTTGAGATTCTTCACCCCGACCCAGTCGGGATTCAGAATGACAGTGTGATGCGAACTGTCACTTCAAGAGGATCATCTTCTTTGTCTCTACAAATCTGTCCGCTTTGAGTTGATAAAAATAAATCCCGCTTGCAATATCAGGACTGGAGTCCTGACCTACGGTAAACTCAACTTCATATTCACCAGCAGGTTTTTCTTCGTTTACTAATGTTGCAACTTCT
>JBATIA010000164.1:0-4229 GCA_049667415.1 Ignavibacteriaceae bacterium | reverse complement strand
CTCTTATATCGGTAAGGGAGATTATCCTTGAAAGAAAAAGTAAGATATACTTTTATTGATCTGCTTCGCGGCTGGGCAATCATACTTATGATTTAGCCGCACGTATTTAATACGTTTCTTTTACCTGAATTAAAACAAACAGGATGGTTCGGGGTTGTAACTTTTATAAACGGATTAATAGCACCGGCATTTCTTTTTGTCTCGGGATTTGTATTCGAGATTTCTTCCGGCAGCAAGCTGGATGATATGCGTAAGTTTAAATTTCCGTTCTGGAAAAAACTCTGGAGAATAATTTCTATTATCCTGATAGGCTATGCACTTCATCTGCCTTATAAATCTCTTTCAAAAATTATTAATAAATCTACTGTTCAACAGCTTCAAGGCTTTTATGCAGTGGATGTACTACAATGTATTGGAGTTGGATTGCTCGTGTTATTTGTGCTGAGATTAATTATCCGTTCAGATAAAATTTATTACTATTCTTTAATTGTATTGACAATTGTTGTAACGGCGGTGTCACCGTTTTTCTGGAAAACAGAGTTTACAAATTACCTGCACCCCGTGTTTGCAAACTACTTTAACAGGTTAAATGGTTCTCTTTTTCCGGTTTTTCCTTGGCTTAACTTTATTCTTGTTGGTGCGATCTTCGCTAAATACTTTTTAGCTGCAGCATCAAATGGCAAAGAGGTAAAGTTTATCAAGGCTACAACTTTCACCGGATTAATAATGCTTTCCTCCGGACATTTGTTTTACTCAGGATTGTTTCCTGGTTCTTTAACATCAATTCTTCCCAACCCGGTATTTTTTGTTGAGCGCCTTGGTTACGTTTTAGTTTTCGCGTCTTTATGCTGGTATTACGCTAACTGGAGAAAAACAAGGAAATCTTTTGTGATTGATGCAAGTCGTGAATCGCTTTTGATTTACTGGTTACACCTTGTGGTCATCTATAGTGCGATTTGGGGAAGAAAAAGTTTTGCTTCTCTTATCGGTCCCAGCTTAAACGTTGTTGAGTGCATTGCTGCGACTTTAGTCTTAATGATTTTAATGGTACTTACAGCAAAACTCTGGAGCTGGACGAAAATGAAATCCCCGAATTATGCCACCAAAGTTGCGTGGGGAGTTGTTGGTGTATTGTTTATAATATTTTTGTTGAGTTGAGGTTGTAGCACAGATTATTAATCTGTGCTACCAGAAAATTTATTTAATTAAAATCATTTTCTTCACTGAAACGTAGTCGCTACTTTGGAGCTGATACAGATAAACTCCGCTTGCTAATCGTGATGCATCGAAGTTTACTTCGTGATAACCGGATTCCATTTCTCTATCTACCAACGTTTCAACCAACTGTCCAAGTGAGTTGTAAACATTTATTTTTACTCTGCTGTCAACAGGCAATGCAAACTTAATTGTTGTTGCTGGGTTGAATGGGTTGGGGTAGTTTTGATATAGAGCAAATTCTTTTGGGGATAAAACATCTATCTCAATTTCCTCGCTGTAGCTAAAGCTACCATCAAAATCAATTTGCTTTAATCTGTAAGAGAATATCCCCGCTTCGGTAATCTTATCACTAAAAATATATTTTGTGGTTTCTGTTGTGGTTCCTTGTCCTTCAACAAAACCAATCTTTTCCCAACCTCTCCCCTCCTGACTATTCGGGACACCCTCTCTTTGGTAAGGAGAGGGACGGGGTGAGGTCTTTTCTATTTCAAACCCACTATTATTAGTCTCCGTTGCTGTCTGCCATCTTAAAACAACTTCATCACTAACAACTTCTGCGCTAAAAGATACCAGCTCAACCGGGACTATGTCAGTAGCTTTAATCGCATCGAGATCAAAACCTGCATTGGCAGTTATGGCCGTTCCATCACCATCATCCAAAATTTTAATAAATTGTGCCTGGGTTAATCCCGATCCTGACAGATCAAATTGAGTTGTTCCGTTCCCGGATCCTAACAACACCCAGGGACCATCAATGGTTGATCCTGCATAACAGTAATATCCTTCAGGAGATGTATCTCCTTCATATACTGTAAAGTCCGCACCTGTTCCGTCGGAAATAGGATATTGCATATCTAAAACACACCAGCCGCTTTTGCCAATTGAGTAATTAATATTATCGGGGGTGCCGATTACCGCTGGAGTTAATCCTTCATCAGCATAATTATTGTTTGGTATTTGTGAAGCAGAGAATTTGTAAACGTATTGTCCTCCGCCGGGCTGCAACTGAAAATTCGTGATTGTAGAATTATTGGCAGTTACAACCACATTATTAATTGTCTGGCTCTGATATCCGTTAGCAACAACCGTAATTGAATATGTGCCCGGGAGAACATATTTGTGATAATCTCCTGCGGTAGGATCAGTATAAGTTGGGTAGTAGTTATTTACAAAAACTGATGCTGTAACAGGAGCACTGGTAACTGCATCGGTTACAATTCCCTCAAGACCATAACCTGCGTACTCAATCATCGTAATCATCGAAGGATAATTACGGTTGTAATAAAGCATAATTTGAGATGTTGGCGGTTGCTTACTGTACGAAATTTCCATCGTCCACGTCACAGATCCCATAATTCCGTAATTACCATCTTTTGTACTTCCGTTAATAGCGTACATTCCATTATAACCCTGGCCGAATTGTAAATTAGAGTAACCTGAAACAGATGAGTAAAGACCTGCTAATTGAATTATATGATTCCAATCCAGCGGCTGATCGGGCCGGTAGCTCCACGGACAGGAAATAAATTCAGTTCCACTATGGTATGTAGTATGAACAACAAACTGATTTGAATACATACAACTTCTTAAATTCTTCGATTCAATCTGCGAGCAAGCTCCAGAGCTACCTCCCCACGCATCCCACATATAAGCCCAGTCACGATTTAAATCAACACCATTAGCATTGTAGCGCGACATATTATATCTGCCGTCAGGATTTACCATTAAGTACAACCAGATTTCGCGTGTGTTTACTAGGTTAGTAACAGTTGGATCAATTCCATATTGTAAGCAAAGATCACGGGCAAATCGAATTATATTTTCAGGACCACCAATTTCATCACCATGGATTCCGCCATCAAAAAATACTTCGGCCTCCGGTTCATCAACATCAACATTGTCGCTTATTTTTAAAGCTGCACACTGTCTGTTCTGAATGGAATATCCGAAGATATATTTTTTGCAAATTGTGGGAAAAGCACCAGCCAGACTATCTGCTAAATCAATTATTTGCTGGTAAGAATGGTACGCATCCAGCAGAAGCCAAAAACTTTGATTGTGGCTGTTTAAGTCTTCAATCTCAACAACAAATGGAATATTCAGTTCTTCAATTTGTCTTAATTCCTCCGGGATAACGTAAGCTATAATGTGGTCATAAGCCGGGCCATAAAAATCCATATTGAGTTTAAGATTGTAAAGATGTTTGACGTGCTCAGGATTATCAGCAGAGATTCTTATCTGCTTTTCACCCACTCTCCATCCGCCGTCTCCAAGTACCTGTGCATTTGCTGATAAACAAAGCAGTAAGGAAATAATGAAACATGATAACAGAGTAATTATTTTTTTCATTTTATTCCCGCTATTAAAAAATGATTGCATTCCTGTTTTTAAAAATAGATAAAAATGCCCCAACTCCGGTAATTGCCGGATGGGGCACAAATTGAAAATCTGCCGGGTCTTTCACTATTTTATAATTATCATTTTCTTAACACTTACAAACTTCTCGCTCTCAAGCCTGTAAAAGTAAATTCCAGACGAGAGATTTGAAGCAGTAAACTCAATTTCGTGATAGCCTTCGCCAAGCTCGCCACTAAACACATCGGCAACTTTTTCACCAAGCGAATTGTATACTGATAGTGCGATGTTTGTTTTTTCTGGCAACGCAAATTTAATCGTTGTAGAAGGATTAAAGGGATTTGGGTAATTCTGAAACAAAGCAAATTCTTTTGGACCAATTACCTCAACTTCAACTTCGGGGCTATAACTAACCGTGCCATCAAAATCTATTTGCTTTAACCTGTACACATAGGTGCCTGGTTGAGTTAGTTTATCTTTATAGATATAATCCATTTTTTCTGTTGTTGTGCCCCTCCCTTCAACAAAGGAAATCTTAGACCAATCTTGAACGGGCGTAGTCGTAGATGAAGCCCTTTCAACTTCAAACCCGCTATTATTCGTCTCTGTTGCTGTTGACCACTTCAGCACAACTTCGTTGTCAATGTTCTCAGCAG
>JBATIA010000163.1:0-1541 GCA_049667415.1 Ignavibacteriaceae bacterium | reverse complement strand
GATGACGGAGTTGCAATTAAAACCTCATCGGTTCTGAGAAGAGCCTTTGAATATGCGAATATGTATGGCGCTCCAATTATTGAACATTGCGAAGATGAATCTCTTGCCGATGGTTCAATGAATGAGGGTATTAATTCAACACTTCTTGGACTTCCGGCGCTGCCTTCAGTTGCAGAGGATATCATCGTCAGCAGGGATATTTTAATTGCGGAGTATACAGGTGGAAGAATTCATATTGCACACATCAGCACAAAAAATTCTGTGAACCTTGTTAGAGATGCAAAGAAAAAAGGAATAAAAGTTACGGCGGAAGTTGCACCTCATCACTTCACACTTACAGATGATGCAGTAAAAAATTATGATACAAATGTAAAGATGAATCCACCGCTTAGAACCCAATCAGACATAGACGCAATAATCAAAGGGTTAAAGGATGGAACTATAGACTGTATTGCTTCAGATCATGCACCTCATTCGATTGAAGAAAAAGAATCTGAGTTTCAGTTTGCACCAAATGGAATAGTAGGGCTGGAAACAATAGTTGGATTATCATTCTCAGAACTACTCCATAAAAATAAACTTGGCATAGAAGAGTTAGTAAAAAAGTTGTCTATCAATCCGCGTAAAATCCTTAATCTTCCAATTCCAAAATTTGAAGTTGGAGCCTTAGCCAATTTCACTATTCTTGCTCCTGAGCTTGTCTGGACAGTTGATATTTCCAAATTCAAAAGCAAATCCAAAAACTCACCTTTTGATAAAAGACTACTTACAGGCAAGGCAGTTGCGGTTATCAACAGAAAAAAAATGTATTCTGAAAATCAGTGGTTAGACCTCTCCGGTGCTTAATTTTAGCTAGAGTTCCTGTCTACTAATCTATACGGAAATATTTCACTTTTTGTTCATTTCGAAAGGAATTCATAGAAAATTCGTGGCATCTCTTTTGGCTTTTGCTTAAGTGTAAACAATAGAGGTGATAAAATGAAAAATATACTAAAATTACTCGCAGCCACATTTTTCCTAATACTGTTATCGGGATGTGGTGTTAATGAGCCTGAATATGTAATTGATAATGTTCCTCCAACTCCACCAACCGGCGTTTATGCTTTTAATGGTGATAGCAGGGTTGATCTTTACTGGAATGAGAACAGGGAATCAGATCTTGCTGGCTATAATGTATATTATAGTGATGCTTATGATGGAAAATATTATATAATCGGTTCTTCTCCTTATTGCAGTTTTATCGATTATGATGCTGTAAATGGTGAAAAATACTATTATGCTATTACAGCATATGATTATAACGGAAATGAGAGTGATTTAAGCAGGGATGTAGTTTACTCAACTGCCAGACCTGAGGGATTCAACCAGTCCATTTTCGATTACAGACAATTCCCGAATAATTCAGGATATTCGTTTGCACTTTATTCTGTTGTTGCATACGACAGTCTGGATGCAGATTTCTTTTTTGAAAATTATCAGGGTGACTTTTACTTAGATGTTTGGGATGATACCGATATTAAGGATATGGGACCAACAAATGA
>JBATIA010000162.1:0-19227 GCA_049667415.1 Ignavibacteriaceae bacterium | reverse complement strand
AATAAAAAGCACGCAAAACATCTGACATAGTAAGGTTTTCATTCTTCCGCATGGAAATTACTTTCCCCTTAATTTCAAAATCATCATCGAGACTGATAGTAAGTGAATCCGGTAAATAAACATAAGTTTCATCGTATAATTTTTTTATCATCGATTTTGAGAAACGGCTTAGTATAACGGCGGCATTAAAATATATGCGCATAAAGTCAGTTAATGAATCCTCTTCGAAACCAAAAATTTTAGCAATACGAATCTGTTCGCTGAATTCAAAACGATCGTTTTTTTGTTTTGATTCAAGATGCATAAGATTTCTTACTGAAAGAATCAGCTTGTAACTGCTTAATACCCTGTTGCATTCATCAGCGGAAGTAATTTTATTAACTTTTAAAATATTCAGAAAGGTTTCAATCTGTGTGGCTTCCTGTTGCTTATCAAATAATTCTTTTTTTGAAAAAATAAACATCCACTCAACCAATTGTAGATCCCGCAACCCACCGGCGGAAAGTTTTAGATTGGGCTCAAGTATTTTTGGTGAGTCTCCATACTTGTTGTGCCTTTCCTTTGAATCTTCAATCAACCTTTTTATTAAGTCGGCCTTTAAATCCTCATTCAGTGTCTTAACCAGTTCCTCATTCCAGTGGTTATAAATTTTTTCTGAACCGAGCAAATAACGCGTTTCAAAAAATTGTGTAAAAGTGTGTAGATCAGACAGCTTGTATTTATGAATATCAGTAAAGTCTCTTACTGTGTGCGAAACTTCAAGACCATTATCCCAGAATCTTGTAACCAGTTCTGAAATTTGATTGGCATTTTCTTCGACCGATTCAGCGATGAAAATAATATCAATATCTGAGTAAGGTGAAAATTCTCTACGGCTAAAACTTCCTGAAGAAGCTATAGTGAAATTATATTTTACATTACCGGCTACTGCACGTATGAATTCTTCGATTAATAAACTGTACTCCTTGCTGAATCTTAGCGCATCAGCCTGTTTGGAGTTTGCTGCGAAAAGTTCATCACGTCTGGAATTAAATATTTTTTTGATTTCAGATGTCAATTATACCATTCTGGTGATTCATAATATTTTAAGCTTCTATTTATTAAACTCATCACTGTAATACTCAGCTTCGATAACTGATGAAATTCCGCCTCGTACATTGAACTCGGCTGTGATTAGCATGTAACGTGGTTTACAAACTGCAACGAGGTCATCTAAAATTTTGTTTGTTGCGCTTTCAAAAAACAGACCTTCATTACGATAGGAATTAAAGTAAAGCTTTAAAGATTTTAATTCCACACAGAGTTTATCCGGCACATATTCAACAGTAATTGTTGCAAAATCGGGTTGACCGGTTTTAGGACAAAGCGAAGTAAACTCCGGTGCTTTGTGAATAATTGTGTAGTTCCGTTTCGGGAATTCGTTTTTGAAGGTTTCGAGTAATCTTCTTTTATTTTTCATATTAATTTTAATTTTTGTGGTGTATATCTTTTGAACTCAGATCAATGATTAACGATTTTCAATTTATGATATTTATTTATTGAACTGTCTTTTAACTTCTTAGTTCTAAAATCGTTGATCTTCAATCGTAAATCAATTATTTCTCAGCTAAAAATATCTCGGTATTTCTTTATAAGAAATCGGATCTTCGACTCCCGCCAGTTGAAATCCTCTAAGGCGAAGAGCACAACTGTCACAAATCCCGCATGCTTCATCTTCATTCTGGTAACAGCTCCAGGTAAGATGAAGTGGTGCATTAAGTTCAATTCCCTTTTTTATAATATCTGATTTTGATAAATGAATAACCGGAGTTTCAATTTTTATTTTCGTTTCCGGTTTTGTACCAAGCACTGCCATTTTTTCAAATGCCGTGAAGAACTCAGGTCTGCAATCAGGATAACCGGAAGAATCTTCATACACTGCACCTATAAAAACTGCTGCTGCTCTAACAACCTCAGCCCAACTAATGCATGCAGAAAGAATATTCGCATTCCTGAAAGGCACATAAGATGTCGGAATTTCTTTATTGCTTAAATCAGCTTTCGATACCTGAATATTTTTATCTGTTAAAGATGAGGTACCGATCATTGCAAGATGCATTAAGTCAATTACTAATCTTTTCTTCACTCCAAAATAATCTGCAATATCATTAAATGCCTTAAGTTCACGCTTTTCAGTTTTCTGTCCGTAATTTATATGTGCAAAAGCAAGTTGAAAACTTTGGTTCGCAATTGCAGCAGTAACACAACTATCCATTCCTCCACTTACTGCAACCACGGCCATTTCTTTGTTATTATCCTTCATAAATTGATATCAAAAATACTAAATTGAAAAGAGAGTTTATAGGTCTGAATTAACAGGACTACTTTCTTTTTGAATAAGTATAAGGAATGCAATTATTAAACTGACACCTGCTGAAAGTAAGAATGGAACAGAGGAACCAAACTTATCCCACAAAATTCCCGTTGTGAATGATCCCAGCATAACCGCAAAACCGGAAAGCATTGTTAATAATCCAATGGCCGAACCTCGTTGTGCGTTGGGAATTAAATCAGAGACCCAGGCTTTTGAAACACCTTCTGTTGCCGCAGTGTAAATTCCGTAGAGTGCAAAGAGAACCCAGATAATTTCTATGTTTGGTATGAGTGCAAATCCAAAATAAACAAGAGAGAAAATTATTAACCCAAGAGAGAAGATTTTTTTCTTTCCATATTTATCTGCTAATCCCCCAAGAGGGAACGATGCAGCGGCATAAATTAAATTGTAAAATATATATCCGAAGATTGCAAGAGAGCTTGAGTCAGCGATATCCTTTGATTTAAGTATAAGAAAAACATCACTGCTGTTCACTAAAGAGAATATTGTGATTAGCAGTAAGATCTTTTTATAACTTTTTGGAGCAGATTTCCAGAATTCAGTATAGTTTTTTCTACTTCTGAATTTAGCTTCTATAGGCTTATCTTTTACAAGCAGTGTGAAGAAAACCGCTATAGCAGATGGAACGAATGCTATCAAGAATATCAGCTGAAAATTATTCGGGAAGTAATGAAGCAAGACTAAAGCAGCAACCGGTCCTAAAGCCGCACCAAGTGTATCCATCCCTCTGTGAAATCCAAAAACTGCACCTGAGTTTCCATTACTATAGCTACCAAGCAATGCATCTCGTGGTGCAGTTCTGATTCCTTTTCCTGTTCTGTCTGCGACTCTTGAAAATAAAACGGTCGGAATATTTTGAAAAATTCCGGGCAGCGGTTTTGCTAACGCAGAAATGCTATAACCTATCACAACAAAAATTGATCGCTTACCAACTTTGTCAGATAAATTTCCAAAATAACCTTTAAGTATTCCGGCAATAAATTCTGCAATACCTTCAATAATTCCCACAATAGCCATTGATGAGCCTAAAACTGCAGACAAGAAAATTGGCGTGATGGGATAGAGCATTTCGCTAGCGATATCTGTAAACAGACTAACCATCCCCAAAATAAAAACCTGTCGCGGAATTTTAGATTTCATTAAAGAATGTTAGGCAAAATAATTGTTTAATTTCTTTACTAACTTTGTATAATAAATATTGAAAACAAAGAGGATACAATGAGAAAAAAAGTTATTGCAGGCAACTGGAAAATGAATATGGATTTACATCAATCTCAAAAATTGGTGAGTGAGATCATTAATGGATTGGGAAAAGATAATAAAGCAGATGTAATAGTTTGTCCGCCCTTTACATCGTTAAGTGAAGTTAATTCATTATTGAAAGGAACTAACGTAAAACTTGGTGCTCAGAATATGTATTATGAAGAAAGCGGTGCTTACACAGCAGAAATATCAGCAGGTATGCTCAAATCAGTTGGTTGTGAGTATGTTATACTTGGTCATTCAGAGCGTAGGGTGATTTTTAATGAATCAGATGAACTTATCAACAAAAAAATAAAAGTTGCGCTTGCAAAAGAATTAAAACCCATATTCTGTATTGGTGAATTGCTTGAGCAAAGAGAAAAAGGGGAAACAATGCAAGTGGTATCTAACCAGGTAAACAAAGGTCTGGAGGGTATTACTCCCGGGCAAATGAAAAATATTATAGTGGCTTATGAACCTGTGTGGGCAATAGGAACGGGAAAAACTGCAACCCCACAGCAGGCACAGGAGATCCACTTTTTTATTCGTGAATTAGTGGCAAAAAAATTCTCATCTTCAGTTGCTGAAAATTTAATCATTCAGTATGGCGGAAGCGTTAAGCCAGATAACTCTGGTGAGCTTCTTTCACAAAAAGATATTGATGGTGCACTGGTTGGTGGTGCTTGTCTTAAATCGGATTCATTCCTGAGCATTATAGCTTCGGCTTAATAAACAACGATAAAATATTCTAATATTTGCTTTATTTACAGGCACTTTCGTTTGATTTCGCCTCGTTTCTATAGTATATTTGTGCGCTTTTTTATAAAATTTCAAAGGATTTGCTTATCGGATGATAACCCTCCTCTCCAGGTTACTGATATTATCAGGTTTTGTTGCACTATTTGTTTATCAACTTTCTTTTAGCCAGGTTGTTTTCAAAGAAGTTCCGAATTATGAACTTCGGACTTCAGATTCTCTATTCTTTGATATAACAGACACTCGTGCAATTATCTCGCTAAATGGAAAATGGAGCGTCAGACCTGCCGATGATGAAAAAGCTGCCAAGGTATCAATTAATATCCCATCTATATTTGAGGGTGACGGGGAATTAGTTTTTGAGAAAGAATTCGACTTAACTAAAAATCAAATCTCAAGGGGTACATTAGAATTATATTTCTTCTCTATAAATTATACTGCCGATATTTCTCTAAATAATACTATTATTTACCGCCATAGTGGAGGCGAGTATCCTTTCAAAATTCTATTGCCGAGGGATATTCTTAGGAGCGATAGAAAAAATCTTCTTTCAGTGAAATTAATTTACCGGCTTGATTCTAAAAATACAATTCCACAAAAGCAGAGATTTCTTTTCCCAAAGAACTACGGTGGCATAATCGGCGACGTTTACATACATCTTGAACCCGACTTACATATTTCTAAAGAAAAGATAACTAAAGTTTTTTCCAACGATTATAAAAAGGTTTCACTGGACATCGAATCTTTGGTGAAGAATAATAAAATAAAAGAATTTCCTGTTACAGATAATGAGACCAATGAATATAAACTAATTGTTACACTAATGGACTTTAGTGGTAACGTTATAAAAGAGCTTCCTGCCTATAAATTTTCTTTGGAGAGAAGTAAAGACATTGTTATCACTCAAAGAATAGATATTCCTGATCCTGCATACTGGTCACCTGAAACCTTTTCTTCTTATATCTTAAAACAGCAATTACTAAAATCTGATTCACTTATTGACTTAACAAAAAAAACAATTCAAGTGTATGACCTTAAATCAGATAAAGAATCATTTAAGCTTAACGGCAATGAATTTGTTCTAAAAGGTGTGGTTTACTATCCCAGCAGTGAAAGTTTTGGTAGATGCCTAACTTATGATCAGATGGAGTATGATATATCTTTAATTAAAGAAACTGGTTTCAATTGCGTGCGCTTTGCAAAAGGTACTGTTCACCCATATTTTCTTAGCCTTTGTGAGAAATATGGACTTCTCGCTTTTCTGGAAATACCAATTGATGGTGTTCCACCGGGCATAGCCTCAGATGAAAGTTTTATAAATCGTAGCAAGGATTTTTTACTAAACTATCTTTCCTTTTACGGGGAATATCCCTCCTTTGCTGCAATTGGTTTTGGCGGTACTTATCTGCCTGAACTTGAAGAGCACATTTCTCTCATATCCGTTTTGGCAAATTTAACAAAAGAAAAGAGTAACCGACTTACATACGCATCGTTCTTTGGAAAGAATCTTGGATCCATAGAAAATCTTGATTTATACGGTCTTGAATTTATGGGAGAAGACATCGAAGGCAATGATGAAAAAATTAAAGAACTTCAGAACGAGCTTGGACAAGGGAAGGTATTTTTCTCCAGCTGTACATACCCTGTTTATCTTGGAAGTTCAGACGGATATTTAAATGAATTTTCATTTGAAGCTCAGGCAAAATATTTCGAAGAAATATTTATTTACACTTCGCAAAATAAAATTCCGGCATTTTTTATTAATTCCTTTGCAGATTATCACGGAGATTATTCCTCCTTTATTTGCGGTTATAATCAAACGAATTTATATCATATAGGTTTGTTAGATGAAAACCGAAGCAAAAACAGGATCAGTTATAAAGTTGTTTATTCAAAGCTTAACAATCTTGAAAAGGTTACTATCCCGATTGGCAGCAAGAAGGACGATTCGCCAATGATATTTATCATCTTTGGTCTGTTGCTGGCAATATTTATGGGTGTGCTTGTTAACTCCGGTAGAAAATTTCGTGATGATGCATCCAGGGCTTTGCTCCGTCCTTACAACTTCTTTTCGGATGTAAGAGACCAACGAATAATATCTGCTGCTCATACTTCATTACTCGGAATAATAATTGCTGCAGTAATTGCTCTTATCATAAGTAACATTCTTTTCTTCTTGAAGACAAATTTGATCTATGAACATTTGATACTCTCATTGGCTAGTCCTTCATTTATTCAAGCAGCAAACTACCTTTCGTGGAATCCCTTCATGTCACTTTTATGGCTGGCAGGATTTAATATTGTTTTATTTGTCATTATTGCACTGCTTATAAAAATCGCTTCTTTGTTCGCTAAAACAAGAGTGTTCATAGTTAGCGTTTACTTTACTTTTATCTGGGCGTTGCTTCCGGCGGTATTGCTTATACCTTTAGGAATAATTTTATACAGGATTCTTCTTGTCGGTGCAATTAATTTATACATTTACCTTGGGCTGGGGTTTGTAATTTTATGGATTCTATACAGGCTTATGAAGGGAATTTATGTTTTGTTTGATGCAAAACCCGGTACAGTTTATTTGTACTCCAGTTTATTTATACTTGCAGTAATTGGTGCAGCTTTATTTTATTTTGAATTGAAACACTCAACAATTCAATATCTTATTTTCACCTTAAAGCAGTTCAATATTTTTTAGAGAGCAGCATTGTATTTATCAAAACTTGAAATATTTGGTTTTAAATCTTTTGCTCTAAAAACTCCCATTAAATTTAACGATGGAGTAACTTCTATTGTTGGACCGAACGGATGCGGTAAAACCAACATCGTGGATGCGATCAGGTGGTGTCTGGGCGAACAGCGCAGCAGTACTTTACGTAGCGATAAAATGGAGAATGTTATATTTAATGGAACCTCCAACCGAAAACCAATGGGTATGGCTGAAGTGTCGCTTACAATTGAAAATACCAAAGGAATACTTCCCACCGAATACACAGATGTTACAATAACAAGAAGAATATTCAGATCTGGTGAAAGCGAATATCTGCTTAACAAAAACATCTGTCGTTTAAAAGATATAACGAACTTGTTTATGGATACAGGTATCGGAGCAAATGCTTATTCGGTTATTGAACTTAAAATGGTAGAAACAATTCTTAGCAGCAAAGCAGAAGAACGACGCACAATGTTTGAAGAAGCAGCTGGTGTGAATAAGTACAAGCTGCGAAGAAGACTCGCTTTGCGTAAGCTGGAAGAAGTAAAGGCAGATCTTACAAGGGTAAATGATATAGTAAATGAAGTTGCAAAGAATGTTTCCAGCCTTGAAAGACAGGCGAAAAAAGCAGACCGGTATAATCATTTATCTTCTACTTTGAAAGAAATTGAACTTGAATTGGCAGAACGAGAATATACCTGGTTCCTAGAGAAAGCCGCCGAATTTAATTTAAGTAAATATGAGAATAACAGTAAAAAACAGCAACTTGAAGAAGAAATGTCTGAACTTTCAGGCAGACTTGATGAAATAAAAAAACGGCTCGGAAATTTTGAATCAGAATTAAAAGCTAAACGACTTGAAATAAATAAATTAACGGAAAGCGTTTATTCGCTCCGTGGCAATATTTCTGTTTCTAAAGAGAGGCATAATTCAGTTACCGCCAATATTACTAAGTATGAATCTGAAATTAGTGAACTTGCTGGCCGGCTGGAGTCAACAAAACAAGTGATCGAGCAGACTATTATTTTCAGCTCTAAAATAACTTCTGAAATTGGAACGAGCAGAGAGATAAAAGACGAACTGAAATCAAAGATTGAAAATGCCGGTAAATTTTTGGATGAAAAAAGAGCGGAGGTAAAAAATCATTCTGAAGAAATTGTTTCTGGTTTAAAGCAGGTAAGTGATAAGGAAAACCAGTTGCTAAATATTACAAAAGCTGTCGATGAAAAAAATAACCAGATAAACAGGTTAAACTCCCGTATTCAGAATCTTACTAACGATGTAGCAAAAACTGTTGGATTCATAGAAAACCTTAAAGAAGAGAAGGAGGAAGTAACCTCCAAGCTTAACGAAGCAGAAGATAATTATGCTAAAAAGGTTCAGGAGAAACAAAAGCTTGAAAAAGAATTAAACGATTTAAAATCCAGGGAGCTTGAATTAAAAAGTATTCTCAGGAGCCTTAATGATAAGATCTCATTCCTTCAAAAGCTTGTTGATAATTATGAAGGTGTATCGCAGGGGACCAAATCACTGCTGCAATTTTCTAATTGGGCCAATACCGAAGTTGCATTGCTTGCCAATGTAGGTAATTCAACTGAAGATTTCAGACCGGCTCTTGAAGCTGCTTTACGAAATAATATTAATGGTATACTCATTTCATCTGTTGAAGATTTAATACGAGGCGTACAGTACTTGAAAGACAATGATCTGGGAAAAGCTTCGTTTTATTTGAATCGAACAGCTACCGAAAATTCAGGTTTTTGGGGTAGAATAAAGAATTATTTTTTCTCAAAGCAAAAAAAGAAAATAGAAGCCCATAGCTCCTTCAAATGCTGGGCATCTTCTGCTGTAGAAACTGATCAAACTTGGAATTTCTTTTTCCGGAAAATGCTAATCAACACTGCAATAGTAAATGACTTTGACTCAGCAATTTCTCTATCATTAAAGTATCCTGAGTTTAGATTTGTAACAAAGGACGGAGATCTTGTAGAAGGCTCTGGTTGTATTGAAAGCGGTTCTCCGAGCAAGGCAGATGAGACATTGTTTGGCAAGAAACAACTTCTTTCAGAGTTGAAGAAAGATATTCCAGCCAAACAGCATGAACTGGATGAACTTTCCGAAAAGATGTTAAAATGTGAGGTAGCTTTTAATCATATTGATTTAAAAGTTTATTCAGATCAGGGTAGAATGCTCGTAAATGATCTTGCTAATATTGATAAGCAGATTTCGCAATTCGAGTTTGAAAAGAAGAAAGCAAACGATGAGATTGAAAAAACACATCATCTGGTTCAGGATACTGCTGCTGAATCTAACAGGCTGGATAACGATAAAAATAGAGTTGATGAAGAATTAAGTAAGCTTCTTGAGAAAAAGTCATTTGCAGAATCACAACTTCAACTGCTGGAAGATGAAAACAGAAATGCCGAAGCTCAGTTCAATCAGCTCGTGTCAGAAGAAAATGAATTAAAAGTCAGGCTGGAAAGAAGTTTTGGTGAAGTACGAAACCTGCAGAATACTATTACACAGTCGCAATCAAATATCGAAACAATAAACAATGCTATTGTATCCAGGAAGAATGATATAGAATTCGCCAGGAAAGAAACTTCTGAAATTGAAATTAAAATAAAAGAAGGTGAAACCGAAGTTGCAGGATTAGAGAATAGCAAGAAGGCACTTATTGAAGAGCACGAAAAGATTGAGAATGATTATGAAGTTTTAAGATCTGAAGCATCTTCGATAGATGAAGAGATAAGCAAAATTAGAACAAGTAAAGATAATTTACTCGATTCCAACCGGGATCTGGAAATAAAGCTGAATGAATATGAAATTAAAAAGAATAATCTGTTGGAACACATAGATGAAGAATATTCAATTAAGATTGAACAAAAGAAATTTGATGATAATGCTTCGTTTAATTTCGAAGTACGTAAGCAAGAAGTACACGAATTGCGACAGAAGATCCGCAATCTCGGGCCGATAAACTTACTTGCCTATTCTGAGTACGAGGAAGAAAAAGAAAGGCTGGATTTTCTTAATCAGCAACGCGATGACCTGGTTGATTCCGAAAAAGATTTAGTTAATACAATTGAAGAAATTAATCACACAGCCCAGGCGAAATTTGCAGAAACATTTAATCTGATCAGGGAAAATTTTATTCAGGTTTTTAGAACATTATTTGATCCGGGTGATGAAGTCGACTTGAGATTAGAGGATGGTGCTGACCCGCTTGAGGGTAAAATTGAAATTATAGCTAAACCCAAAGGCAAGCGGCCAACATCAATTGAATTATTATCCGGGGGAGAAAAAACTCTAACTGCTATAGCTTTACTTTTTGCAATCTACTTAGTAAAACCTAGTCCGTTCTGTATTCTCGATGAAATTGATGCACCTCTTGATGATGCGAACATAGATAGATTCACAAGGCTGATCCAAGACTTTAGTCAGAATACGCAATTTATAGTGGTTACCCATAATAAACGTACCATGGAAGCAGCAGAAACTCTTTATGGTGTAACTATGCAGGAGGAAGGGGTTTCTAAACTAGTGAGTGTACGATTTAACGAAAACTTAAGTGTTGTTGCATAGTTGTCTTAAGCCTGACTGCGATTATATTTCTTTATAAATCAATAGTTCTATTATTATTCACATCTTTAAAAATTTATTAATCTTCTGGCAAATTAATTATTGAAAAATGGGCTATTTAAAATATTCTTAGATTTTGACGGAACTATCACAAAAAATGATGTCGGTGAAGAAATATTCAATAAATTCCTGAATAAGGATATCGTAAACAAAATTATTGAAGATCTTTTAAGTGACAAAATTTCCTCAAGAGAATGCTGGGAAAAATTGTGCGAAGCGACCCCGGCAATTGAAAAAAATAATCTCGATGATTTTATCCTTTCGCAGGAAATTGAACCGACGCTTCATCGTTTTATAGAATTTTGTGATGAACATAGCTTAGAACTTTTTATATTAAGCGATGGATTCGATTATTATATCAACAAAATATTAACACGTGAAAATTTGAATCACTTGAAAGTCTATTCCAACAAATTAATTTTGAGAAATGATGGTAAGCTGCTTCCGTCTTTCCCGTATTATAATGTTGATTGCCAAAGTACAGCAAATTGTAAAAGAAATCATATAATTGAGAATAGTGGAGAAGAAGATTACACAGTATTTATAGGAGATGGTAATTCCGATAAAGATCCAATTCAATATGTTGATTTCATTTTTGCAAAAGATGATCTCCTAAAATTCTGTGAGACTCAAAGGATCACTTATTTCCCCTTCAGGGATTTTGATGATATAATTGAACGGCTAAAAGAGCTTGGCAGTAGGAAAAGGTTAAAGAAAAGACATCAGGCAGAATTGAAACGACGTGAAGCTTTTACGATCGAGTAAAATACATTCAATTCAAGTGGATACAGATTTTATATAACAATCAATAAAAAATGAAAGACTTTTCATCTCTATTATTTAAATACAGAAGTTACACACCAATTCCATTTCTTGTAATAATGATAATATTTCAGGCATCTACTATCTGGACATTAGTAATTGGTTTTACTATAGCAATGCTTGGTGAGCTAATTAGATTCTGGGGAGTGAGCTGGGCGGGAAGCGAAACAAGAACAACCGGATCTGTTGGCGGGACTTTTCTAATCATCAACGGACCCTTTGCTTATGTAAGAAATCCTCTTTACGTAGGAAATATTTTGATCTATTTAGGTCTTGGAGTAATGTCTTTTGCATGGTTTCCATATTTACAGATAGTTGCTATACTTTTTTTTCTATTGCAGTATTATCTTATTGTAAAGGAAGAAGAAAGTTACTTAAGGGAAAAATTTCGGGAAGATTATAAAAATTATTGCGAAAATGTTCCGCCATTCTTTCCAAGACTCACACCTTACAAAAACGCAAAGGTAACTCAACCACCATTTAGCACGGTTGCAGGGCTTCGTTCAGAAACCAGGAGCCTTCAGGCTTTCCTCGGTATTGCTTCGCTAATTGTAATTCTTTGGCTTATCAGGGGCTAATTGTATTGGAAGCAACGAATAACAAATTAATGATTATTACCGGCGAAGTATCAGGCGATTTGATTGGTTCTGCGTTAATAAAGGAACTAAAATCTCTTAAACCTCATTTAAATATTGTTGGAATTGGCGGTGATAATATGCGAAAAGAGGGAATGGAGATTATTTATCATTCGGATCAGATGGCATTTCTCGGTTTTGTTGAAGTGCTGAAGCATTTGCCGTTTATCAGAAAAGTTCAGAGAAAACTTATTGACATTATTGAAGATGAAAAAATCAGGTGTATAGTTTTAATTGATTACCCGGGTTTCAATCTTAGTATTGCTAAAAAACTTAAACCTCTTGGGGTAAAAATTGTCTACTATGTTTCTCCGCAAATCTGGGCGTGGGCGAAAGGCAGAATTAAAAAAGTAAAAAAGTTCGTTGACAAAATGCTTGTGGTTTTTCCGTTTGAAGTAGAATTTTACGGAAAAGATAATATTGATGTTCAGTATGTGGGACATCCTTTGGTTGAGAGAGTTATTAGGTACAAGTTCCTTAGTAAAGATGACTTTTATTCAAAATTCAAACTTGAAAAAGATAAAGAACTTCTGCTTGTTATGCCTGGAAGTCGCAAGCAAGAAGTGAAAGAAATTTTTCCCGAAGCTATAAAAGCTGCTGTGAAACTGGGGAAAGAATTTAATCTGCAGGTTGTTGTTGCCCGTTCAAAAAATATTGATGAAGAATATCTTTTACAATTGTCCGGTGGTGATAAATTTTTGTCAATTGCAGATTATAATTACGAATTGATGAAATACTCAAAGATTGGAATAATCAAATCTGGAACTTCAACTTTGGAAGCCGGTTATTTTTCTTTGCCAATGGTTATAGTTTATAAAACCAGTACGCTCACTTATCTGATAGGGAAACAACTTATTAAGCTTGATAGAATAGGGATGGTAAATATATTACTTAGTGAGATGGCTGTTCCGGAGTTAATTCAAAATAATGCAAGCGCTGAAAATATTTTTAAAGCAGCTTCAAATATTTTATCTGATAACCAGGTTTATGAAAATTTAAAACTTAATCTTGGAAAAGTCAAAGAAAAATTAGGCAGAGATGGAGCGTCTGAAAAAGCTGCCAGATCAATCCTGGAAATACTAGATGAGTCTGAAAAAGTCTAAACAAGGTATTCTCAGGTTTTTAGGGGATCACCTTCTTTATTACATCCTGACTGCGCTCTGCAAGAGTTTAAAAATTGTCAGGCTGAATTACGAAGTGATTGAAATTTTAAATAAGAATAATAAAAACTTTGTTTTAGCCTTTTGGCACGGAACCATGCTGCTGCCCTGGTATTTACACGGAGCGAAAAATTTTGCGGCGTTAACCAGTAAAAGTAAAGATGGAGATCTGCTTGCTAAAATTTTGAAAAAATGGAAGTACAAAGTAATTCGTGGTTCAAGCAGTACAGGCGGTGATGTAGCTCTGGGAATTATGATAGATTATGCAAAGAACAAGTACTCAGTTGCTATAACACCAGATGGGCCAAGAGGACCCAGGCAGAATTTTAAAGCAGGTGCTGCAATCACTGCTAAGAAAACAGGAATTCCATTAATACTTGCAGGAGTTGGATTTAAAAGAAAAAAATCATTGAGCAATTGGGATAAGTTTGAAATTCCTTTTTTCTTTACTACTGCCAAAATTATTTACTCTGAACCTATTTATTTGAACGATAAACTTACTTATGAAGAAACATCAGCAGTCATTTCTAAATGCGACACGGAACTGAATAAACTGCAGCAACTAGCACAAGAATTTTAATAATGTAAGAAATGAATTTTTTAAGAGTCATATTATATCCTTTTATTCCGGTTTACGCTTTTATTATCTGGTTGCGGAATTTTCTGTTCGATAAGAATATTATAAAAAGCAAAAGGGTTAATGCTAAAGTATTTTCTGTTGGGAATATATCGTTAGGTGGTTCTGGTAAAACCCCTGTGTCGATTTACCTGACAAACTTATTAAAAAGTAAAGGCTGTAAAGTTGGTGTAATCAGCAGAGGTTATGGGAGAAAATCAAAAGGTTATGTGCTCGTCTCGGATGGAAAAAAAATCCTGACTACAGTAGATCGGTCTGGTGATGAAATATATCATACTGTGCTGGATTGTTCGGTTCCGGCAGCGGTTGCTGAAAACAGGGTGAATGGGGCAGAAAGATTAATTAATGATACCAGTATTGATACAATTGTACTTGATGATGCATTCCAGCATCGTTGGATTAAAAGAGATGTTGATTTGCTGGTAATTGATCAGAGTTTTTTAACTGAAAAGAATTTTTTCACTCAAAATCTCCTGCCTACTGGGGTAATGCGTGAACCTTTAAGTTCAATTAAACGCGCTGATGCAGTTATTATAAATAGAAAATTTATGGAGAATAAGCCGATCACTACTAAAAGTATAGAATTCTTGGAAGGGAAAAAGATTTTTACAGGTTATTATAAAGCAATTACCTTTTTTGATTTAAAGATGAACACCGAACTAAACCTGGAAGAGTTTCAGGGACAGAAGAGTCTGGTAGTATCAGGTATCGCATCTCCGGTTTCCTTCCTGAATATTTTGAAGCAGACAAAAGTTGACACACAAAACAAACTTATTTTTAAAGATCATAAAAGGTATACCTATAACGATATACAGAGGATTCGGCAGCTTTTTTATTCTACAAATTCACATTCAGTTGTAACGACTGAAAAGGATGCGGTAAAATTGACCCAATTTTCAAGAGAACTTGATGATATCGACATATATTATTTAAAAATAAAATTCTTATTAGATGATGAAGAATCCTTTTACGGCTGTATCTTTGAGGTTTAAAAATTCACTTTTTTTGCAGTTATTCAAGATAATCTAATTTACGGAGGAAACTTTAATGCCACGCAAATACGTATACTTTTTCGGAGGAAAGAAAGCCGAAGGAAAAGCAGAGATGAAATCACTCCTTGGTGGAAAGGGTGCTAACCTTGCCGAGATGGTTAATATATCATTACCGGTACCAGCCGGGTTTACTATTACTACTGAAGTATGCACATACTATTTCGATAACAATAATAAATATCCAAAAGAACTTAAAACACAGGTGCTTACGTCAATTAATAAAGTTGAAAAAGAAATGGGTGCAAAGTTCGGCGATCCCAAGAACCCGCTTCTTATTTCAGTTAGAAGTGGTGCGCGTGCTTCTATGCCTGGAATGATGGATACAATTCTCAATCTTGGTTTAAATGATGAAACAGTGCAGGGGTTAATAAGGAAAACAAATAATCCCCGATTTGCTTACGATTCGTACAGAAGATTCGTGCAGATGTATGGTGATGTAGTGCTTGGATTAAAACCAGTAGACAAACATGATGAAGATCCCTTTGAAGTTATTCTTGATAAAAAGAAACACCAGCATGGATTCAGATTAGACACAGAATTGACTGCTGATCATCTTAAAGAATTAGTAGAGGAATTTAAAGCTGCAATCAGAGAGAAGACCGGTCATGATTTTCCCTCAAACCCAATGGATCAGCTTTGGGGTGCGGTAGGTGCTGTTTTTGGTTCGTGGATGAATGATCGAGCAATCGTTTACAGAAAACTGAACAACATTCCAGCTGACTGGGGAACTGCAGTTAATGTTCAGTCAATGGTATTCGGAAATATGGGTGAAGACTCCGGTACAGGCGTTGCCTTTACACGGGATCCTGCCAGCGGAGAAAATGTTTTTTACGGAGAATATTTATTCAATGCTCAGGGAGAAGATGTGGTTGCAGGAACAAGAACTCCACATCCAATATCTGAGTTAAAGAAGGATGATCCTAAAATCTATAAGCAGCTCGATAACTTTAGGAAAATTCTGGAGAAGCATTATAAAGAGATGATGGATATCGAGTTTACTATTCAGCAGGGCAAATTGTGGATGCTTCAGTGTCGTGTTGGAAAGAGGACAGGTTTTGCTGCAATAAGAATGGCGGTTGATATGGTAAAAGAAAAACTTATATCGAAGGAAGATGCAATTGCCAGAATTGAACCTAATCAGTTGAATCAACTTTTAAGACCAATTTTTGATCAAAAAGAAAAGAACCGCGTTATCTCTGAAGGCAAATTGCTGGCAAAAGGATTGAACGCAGGTCCGGGTGCTGCTTCAGGTAAAGTTGCTCTTAGTGCTCAGGATGCTGAAGAGATGGCTGCCAAAGGTGATTCTGTTATTCTCGTGAGAATAGAAACTTCTCCTGAAGATATTAAGGGAATGAATGCATCCGAAGGTATTTTAACCGCACGTGGTGGAATGACATCTCACGCAGCTCTTGTAGCAAGACAAATGGGTAAAGTATGTGTTGCGGGCTGCGGTTCCCTGAAAATTAATTATAAAGAAAGAACAATTGGTGTTGAAGGCAACGATGTAGTAATTAAAGAAGGTGATTACATTTCAATTGATGGAACAACCGGTGAGGTTATAAGCGGTAAGCTTGAAACCAAACCATCGGAAGTTATCCAGGTTCTGATATCGCAAACCATGCAGCCGAAAGACTCTTCTGTTTACCAGACTTACTCCAGCTTAATGAAGTGGGCTGACGAAATCCGAACTATGAAAGTCAGAACTAATGCTGACCAGCCTGACCAGGCAAGAAATGCTATTTCTTTTGGAGCCGAGGGAATTGGTTTATGCAGAACCGAGCATATGTTTTTTGGTGGTGACAGAATAACTTCAGTAAGGAAGATGATTGTATCTGACACTGTGGATGACAGAAGAGCAGCACTTGCAGAACTTCTGCCGTTGCAGAGAGAAGATTTTGAAGGAATCTTCGAGGCAATGAAAGGAAGACCTGTTACAATAAGAACACTTGATCCACCGCTGCACGAATTCTTACCGCATTCAGATAAAGAAATTGCGGAGCTTGCTGAAGATCTTGGAATTGCTCAGTCAAAATTAAAAGCAAAAATAGAAAGCCTCCACGAGTTTAATCCTATGCTTGGTTTCAGAGGTTGCAGGCTTGGAGTTGTTTTTCCTGAGATCACCGAGATGCAGGCAAGGGCAATTATTGAAGCAGCAGTAAACGTTGCCAAAAAAGGAATTGCTGTTAAACCGGAGATTATGATTCCCTTAGTTGGACATGTAAATGAGTTTGCACTTCAGGAAGATATCGTTAGACGTGTTGCTAAAGAAGTTATGAATGAAAAAGGAAAGAAGATTAGCTATCTGGTTGGAACGATGATCGAACTTCCAAGAGCAGCTTTGACTGCAGATGAAATTGCGGGCAGAGCGGAGTTCTTTAGTTACGGTACGAACGATCTTACTCAAACAACATTTGGATTATCGAGAGATGATGCCGGAAAATTTCTTCCATTATATGTTCAGGAAGAAATATTACCATCTGATCCATTTGAAGCTTTAGATCAAACAGGTGTTGGACAGCTTGTTGAGATGGGGACAATAAAAGGAAGATCGGTACGGAAAGATCTTAAGGTTGGTATTTGTGGCGAACATGGTGGCGAACCTTCTTCAGTTGAATTCTGTCATAGAACAGGACTTGATTATGTGAGCTGTTCTCCGTTCAGGGTGCCGATAGCAAGACTTGCTGCAGCACGAGCAGTAATTAATGAAAAGAAGTTGAAGAAGTCAGGGAAAAAGTCTTCTTCGAATAAAAAGAAATAAAAATAAGTAATAGGACGTTTCTAATAAGAATCTTTGCTGTCATCCTGACGAAATTTCAGACAGCTATATTGTTAATTTAATTGTAAAGGATAAAGAAGGATGAAACTATCAGATTTCAGTTATAATCTGCCAAAAACCGTAATTGCTAAATACCCGGTATCACCAAGGGATAAATCAAAACTAATGGTTGTTAACAGGGAAACTCAGGAGTTAGAATCAAAGCGTTTCAGCAACGTTATTGATTATATGAATAAAGGTGATGTGCTGGTAGTAAACGAAACCAGGGTATTCCAGGCGAGGCTGTTTGGGAAGAAAGAAAAAACGAATGCAAAAATAGAGGTATTCCTCTTAAGAGAACTCAATGCTGAAGAATGCATCTGGGATGTAATAGTCGATCCTGCAAGAAAAGTTAGAATTGGGAACAAGATTTATTTTAACGATAAACTCTGGTGTGAAGTAATCGACAACACAACTTCACGCGGTAGAACTATTAGATTTAACCAGCCGGGAAACATTTTTAAGGCTGTAGAAAAGATCGGGCAGACACCGCTTCCGCCGTACATCAAGAGAGATGCGGAGCCCTCGGATAAGGAGGATTATCAAACCGTTTATGCAAGAGTCGATGGAGCCGTAGCAGCACCTACTGCTGGTCTTCATTTTACAAAACAATTGCTTGCAAAGATTCAGAAAAAAGGGATAACAATAGTACCGGTAATTCTTCATATCGGGTTGGGAACTTTCAGACCGGTTGAGGTTGAAGATTTAACCAAGCATAAAATGGATTCGGAATTTTTTGAAATTCCCGAGAAATCGGCTGATAGAATAAATAAAGCAATGCACGATAAGCATAATATTTTTGTTGTCGGTACGAGCGCTTGCCGGGCTCTGGAAACCAGCACAACTGCTGATGGGTTTGTTAAAGCTAACCGCGGGTGGACAGACAAATTTATTTATCCTCCTTATGATTTTAAGTTGACAAAAAAACTGATCACGAATTTTCATGTTCCCGAATCAACATTGCTGATGCTCGTTTCTGCATTTGCCGGTTCCGATTTGGTTCTTAAAGCTTACAAGAAAGCGCTAAAGGAAAAATACCGCTTCCTTAGTTATGGCGATGCAATGCTCATCTTATAATGAGAACGATAGTTTCAAACTATATTTGAAAAAAAGTTTAAAATATTGTATGAATACTATAAAGCATGGGTGTATTAGTGCACGGTTGCATGCAGTCATGCAAAGTATACAGCCGCGCTATACTTTTTTTTATTGATATGAAATTCTCTTTGATGCTTATTAAAACAATTAAGAAAGATTTTCCACTGTGAAAGTTTACGCTGTAATTCCTGCTGGAGGAAAAGGCAAGAGGGGAAGCACAGAGACTCCGAAACAGTACATAAGATTTCATGGTAAAGAGCTTATAGTTTATACTCTGGAAGTGTTTC
>JBATIA010000161.1:0-4000 GCA_049667415.1 Ignavibacteriaceae bacterium | reverse complement strand
TCCTGAAGAGAAGTAAAGAATTCTACAAAGCTAAAATTAGGATCTATTCCGAGTGAATCTAGTTCAAGAAGAAAATCCAGAATGCTACTTGTGCTGAAATACTCGAAGCCATTTGTTCCTTCTGTATGATAAAATAATGAATCTAAATAGGGTTGAAAAAGAATAGTCTGCAATGGACCTGTTTTTGTTGGGACTATATTTGCCAGCTTACCTTCATAGTTTGCTATAGACGCAAATGAATCTATACTGAAAACCGCAAGAGAAGTAAGTGGATTGTTTAAAGAATCAAGTGGTGTAACCTTGAACTTCCATCCAAAGCCTGTCTGGGATGGAAAGTAATCGCTTGCCTGCTGTGCATTGGAAAATCCGATGAATAAAAACAGACTTATAAAAGTAAATAATTTTTTCATATGCCCACCTCTCTTAATACTTAATGTTTTTATAACTCAATTTGCTTTTAACTTATCTTAAGTTTCGAAATTAAATTGAGAAATGCAAGTGAAAGTAATTAGGAGTATTAAAAAGCTAAATTAAGTCCAACTGAGTAATTTCTTAATTGTCTGAGGTTTCCTATTAGTTCAACATAGTTATAGTTAAAAATGTTTTTAACATTCAGGTAAAGATTTAACGGTAATCCAAGTGATAAAAAGTTGTATCCCAATTTCAAGTCAGTAGTGTAAATAGGTACACGAAGATCACCATCTACAACGATTCCAAGATCAATTAGCTCCTCATCAATTTCTTCAACTCTGCTTGTATATCTAAAATTTACTCCAAACTCAAAATTCCATTTTCTAAAATCAAGACTTGAGTAGAAAATGTGGCGTGGACGATAGCGCAGAGCTAAATCCGTTTCAAGATCCCTGGTCCACATATAAGTATAATTTAAAGATAACGAGAGCTGATTTGGGAGAATGCTGATAATTGTGCTTGCCTCAAAACCTTGTATTCGTGCTCTTACAACATTGCTGAAGAAAACTAATCCGTCGGTCGGATCGACTCCGGGTTCAATCATATCGTAATATTCGTTCTGAAAAACTGCAAAATCAAGATTCAGAAGATTGAATGGAGAATAATTTACTCCAAACTCAAAAGTTAAATTATGTTCAGACTTAATACTTGGATTTGGTTTTACTGTTATACCACCTGTAGATGTTGAAGTGAATGCTTCTGAGAGAGTCGGTGCTCTGAAACCAGTTCCCAGCGATGATCTCAAAATCAATTCATCAATAGCTTTATAATTTAAACCAAGCTTTGGGGAAATTGCCCCCGAGCCTTCGAGCGAATCAAGCTTGCTGAAATCATATCTCACTCCCACACTGGCAACAAGAGGAAAGCTAAAGTTAATATCAGTTACTGCATATGCTCCAACTCCAAATGCATCAGGATTTCCAAAAAGACTTGAATTAACTTCTGAAAAGCTACCTTCTAGACCACCTGTCAGAACTATGAAGTTATTTAAGTTAGAATTTAATTGAACTTCACCCCTGTACAGATTAGAAGTTGATTCGTTTGAAATTGTTTCATTATCCTTAAAGTAGTTTCGGTAGTAGCTGGTTTTTACATTCAGAAGAATTTTATTACCTATCAGACTTTTATAAATCAATCCGAACAGATAACGATTTGTTTCAATTCTATCCCCTAAGTTTTGATCAGGGGGAACAAGAGCATTACGCGAATTCTTCCAGTAGAGAAACTGACCGGCTCGCTTATTAAAAGTGTTTGCAATTAAAGTTACTGAAGAAATAGGTGTGAAGTTATAAACCGCTTTTAAGAAACCTATGTACTTTTTAAAATCGTCATCCTGTTTATAACTTGACTCCTCAAGTCTTGTGAAAGATAGATTAAATCCAAGATTGCCAAATTTATTTGAGTGCGATAGTGTTAATCCGTTAAATGGTCTTCGCTTCCCTGACCAATCCCATTCTGAATAATAAGGTTTGTCATACATTCCATAAAAAGCATTCACAATTGTTAAAGGTTTATCAGAAATATTTCTCGTTAAACCGTTTATTACTCCCCCAATAGCAGCCGAGCCGTATAGTGAACTTGCCGCACCCTTTATTATTTCGACTCGCTGTAGCTCTGTTACCGGTATCATCTCCCAGACAATTTCACCGGTATCTCCTGTGTAAAAAGGTAATCCATCAATTGCAAACAAAGCCCTTGAACCTGTCCCTCTGCTGTAACCACTAGAACCACGAATGCTCACCTGGTCCTCAGTCATCGTAACTCCGGGAACATATCTTATTGCATCTTCCATATTGCTGAAGTTTCGTTTAGTAAATTCCTTGCCGGATATTATCTCAGCACTTACCGGCAAATCAGATTTTTTCTGTTCATACTTCCCTGCTGTAATTAAAACTTCCTCAGATTCAATTACTGCTTCCGTCAATATAACATCCACTGTAATTGATCTGTTTTGGATTGTAATATCTTCCCTTCTGAATTTTTCATATCCAATCGCTGAAAATTCAACTATGTAAGTGCCGGCTGGAATGTCAACTATTTCATAATTTCCGGCTTCATCTGTCGCTGCGCCGAAACTTGTATTAATCAAGACCATGTTTACACCAAGAATTGGTTTTGAATTTGAGTCAACTACCTTCCCCCTTATGCTGTAGGTTTGTGCAGAGATGTGATTTGTACTAATCGATAGAAAGATAATCAATGAAAGAAAATGACTTAAAAAATATTTTCCTAAATGTATTCTCAATTCCCACCCGGTGGTTGTGGCGGAGGATTACTAAAATCAACAGTGATATTAATGTTCTTAACAAAAGTGCTGTCCGGAATGACCATTGTTCCAGGTTTTGTTGTATCACCATTAGCATAATAAACACCGGAAACAAACCAATCCTTCCGTGCAAGCGATAGATTTTCTGTTGACTGCTGAACAACTGCAACATAAGCATATGAACCTGATGGAAATGGTCCGGGTGTTGCGGGAATGTATGCAGAATCAAGAGAACTAAAATCGTGCATCTGAACTCCAAGCAATATTTCCCGACTTAAAAATTTCAAATTTTCTATTGTAAAATCTGCTGGAGTAAATAGTGGATTTTTAAAAACGACAATAAAAGATCTTTTTACACTATCCGGCCACTCGCTAACAAATCTTATCGTTCCGCTGAAACCCGGGGGTGATTTTAATATCGGTTTTGGTTCTATCCCGTGGTCGCAGGAAATAGAAAAACAGCAAATCGTTGCGAAGAAGAGAAGACTGCAGATATATTTTTTTTTCATTGAAAGCTGCATATGATACAACTTATTAATAATCAGTCATTATGTTCTGCAGGAGGAATATTTTCTGCACCTTTCAATCTTCCTATTAGTTGTTCCGGATGGTGAATGAGCAATGGCAGACAATGCGAACATATATATGCTGGTTTTGAAGAATAGGTTAATGTAACTAACGGTATTTCGTTTTCTGATCTGTTACAGCTAAGACAGTTTTTTATTGAATATTCAGAGCTCATATTAAATTCCCGAATTGTGATAAGAATATTTTACTTTCAGTGATGAAGTTAATAAAAATTATCTTTCTTTAAGAATATATATGACAAAGGAATTTATTGAATTGGATTGAGTACATAAAAAATCCCTGCCGATTCCTAAATAACTCTCACGAAATCGACAGGGTGAATAATTTATTAATCTTATTTTAATCTTTTACTTTTGGCAATTCATCAAACATTTTTAACAATTCCCTTATCTCACTTTTTCTGGCTGCCCTTAGCTGCACCATTGTCCATATTATGCCACACAGCATTAACCCGATCAGAATATAATATGTTGACATTGTTCCCCAATAATTTTTTAAGTTCCAATTTATTTTCAACCATTATGCCAAACTGCAGCTTTTTTTACTGCGTGATTTCCTATTTCTGATTGCTAAACTGGTAATTCCTGGAAAAAAGAAGCAATATTTATTCAGAAAGAATTAAAAATATTCTATTAATAATTGTGATTTGTCAAGTTTGTCGGCTTTTTTTATACT
>JBATIA010000160.1:0-4055 GCA_049667415.1 Ignavibacteriaceae bacterium | reverse complement strand
TATTACAATAGTAAAAGCTGCAACTAGTACTAAATTTATAATGAAAAGCTTTCGCCATTTAGTTATTAATTTGAGAAATTTTAACATTTTTTTATCCGAATTATAAAGTCAATATGTTTTTTTATTTAAGAATTTAGAGGGGATAATCATAAAAAATAAACTTCTTTGAAATTCTGATATTTTTTTTTATTTTTTATGTATAGAAATTTTAGAATAATCAAAAAGCTTTACAATTATAGAGAATTTGCTACAGTAATAAAAAATAATTTTTTAGAACTTTTATTACCAGAGTAGCAGATTTATGCCGATTTTAGGGAACTTCTCTGGTCGGTTTTTTCTTTTAAATAGGAACAAAATACGGAGGTATTATCTCTAAATGATTGATACTATAAAGCATGTTAAGATATCCATTCACAAACAGAAAGGAAAGCAGAGATGAAGGAAATAAGAGCAAAAATAGACAATCCTCTGTCTGAACTCATCAGCGATGAAATTTTTGAACTTTTGGAATCTCATGGACTTATAGATGAAAAAGCGGTCCGAGATTATCAGATACGGAAGAAATTCAAAAGTCTGAGAGCAGGTAAGATAAGTGCCGGTGATGCTATTGACTCAATCCGGGAAGAATATCCTTATCTTCAGTTCGATACGATAAGAAAAATAGTATATCAAATAAGTAAATAAGAAATACTTGACAAATAGCACTTATCAAATTATATTTCCAACTGACTCTTTCAAAGGGTTCTCCCCTGCCCTTTGATGTATCAGAGTCGAGCCCAGTGGTCCCCCATCGCTGGGCTTTTATTTTTTAATCAGGAGTAACTATGGCACAGAAAATAAAAAAGAAGGCAATCAGACAAATGAAAAAAACTTTCGTCTCTCCATTTAATATATATTGGGAGAAAAAAAATTACTACATGCTTGCTCTTGGATTGTTGCTTACTGTAATTGGATTTTATTTTATGACCATAGGATCATGGGATAGCTTCTCCTCACTCGTAATTTCTCCAATTATACTTTTTATTGCTTATGTAATTATTTTTCCGCTGTCAATCTTTTTAAGAAAAAAATCTGAAAAAAAAATAATACAGGAAAAGGAAATTGATTCTGGCAAAAGTTAAGGGGAATCTGGTTTCTACTCAAAAAAATTCTTACCTTGTCGGGCAAAAATTATTGCTCGTTCATCCTATTGATTTAAACAACAACTATATTGGAAAAAATGATGTTGTGGCTATTGATGTTGTTGATGCGGGTATTGGCGATACTGTGCTTTTAGTTCAGGAAGGAAAAGCTGTACAGCAAATTCTTGGACATAAAAATGCGCCGGTTCATTCAATAGTTGTTGCTGTTGTAGATTCAATAGATGTTGAGAGTAATTTCACTTCAAATAAATAGAGTCTCAAAAAAGTGAGTAAGTTAAGCTTTGGTCAATTAACTGATCTGTTTCTTCTGCTTTCGGTTGACGGTATAGGTCCAGGCAAAATCCGGAACCTACTTGCAAAATTTAAAACTACAGAAAACATATTAGCTTCAGATTATCAAACCTTATCGAAAGTAATTAATTCAAAATTAGCTAGTAGAATTATAAAATCCGTTCAGGAAAGAAGTGAAGTTGAAAAAATTGTCGATGAAGAGTTACGGAAACTTGAAAAGTTGGGTGGAAAGATAATTACAATTTGGGATAAGGAGTATCCATCACTGCTAAAAAAAATTTATGATCCTCCGATTTTATTCTACCTCTTAGGTGAATTAATAGAAAGTGACCAATACTCTATTTCTATTGTAGGTACTCGACAGCCCACTAATTACGGGAAAATCCAGGCTGAAAGAATCTCAATGGATCTCGCGAAACAGGGAATTACGATTGTTAGCGGAATGGCACGAGGAATTGATTCAATTGCTCACAACTCTGCCATTAAATCCGGGGGGCGAACTGTTGCAGTAATCGGAAGTGGTTTGGATGTGATTTATCCTCCGGAGAATAAAAAGCTCTTTGATAAAATTGCAGAGAATGGTGCTGTTGTAAGTGAATTTCCTCTAGGCACAAAACCGGATGCTCAAAATTTTCCTAAAAGAAACAGAATTATTTCCGGGTTAAGTTTGGGTGTTATCATCATAGAAACAGGTATCACCGGGGGTGCAATGCAAACTGCAGCCTTTGCACTTGATCAGAACAGGGAAGTATTCGCTTTACCCGGGAACGTTGGTGTAAGGCAAGCAGATGGGACAAATCTACTAATTCAAAAATCAGAAGCTGAACTAATCAGGTCTGCAGATGATGTCATTGTTGAGCTTGAACTAAAGCTAAAACCTGTTTTAGGAAAAAACATTCCCAAGCAGCAAATAGATCTCAGCTTATTTGAGGAAAAAATTATGAATGTGCTAAGCTCCGAACCGCTTCAAATAGATAAAATCGCTTCCTTAACTAATTCATCAACTTCTGATTGTCTTGTAAATCTTTTATCGCTTGAGTTTAAAGGATTAGTTAAACAGCTACCAGGGAAAATGTTTGCAATTTTATAAATATGATAGTTTTTTTGATAGACTTGCTAATCTAAAGAAACTAATTTATAACTCTCTTCAATATCAGGCAGATGATATCGCCGTTTTCTTCGTCATTTAATTTTTCTGCTTCTCTTACAAATTTTTTAATCTGTGATTTAGTAAATATAGATTTTTCGGGATTTACCGAATACGACCTTGGATCTATTAAAGATATTCCCTTTTGATATTGTTCACTTGCCCAAAATTGCATTGAAGTTGAATCACAGAACTGGTTTATAATTTGAAAACCACTTTTTTCAGCTAAAATTTCCAAGGATTTTTTTGTGGGAATAAATAAATGACGGGGAGCATCCAATCCATCCCAAAACATACCATATTTTTCCCAGGCATAACATCCGGCAACAGGTACTCTTAGTACGACAATTGAGTCATCTAACATTTTCTTAGCTGTTTCTTTTAGTATTGATACCGGATCTTCCATATGTTCAATTGAATGATTGAATAATATCAGATCAAATTTATCGTCAATATCAAATAGAGATTTTTTTAATATTTTCAGACCATTATTATAATCAATATCTTCTGCCAAATTAGGGTCTACTCCTAAAATGTTTTTAAACCCGATTTTGTTTAATGCCAATAATTTTTCACCTGCACCACTTCCAATATCCAGAATTTTCCAATCTAGTTTGGCATTTATTACTTTTAAAAATTTAAGATAAAATGGTGCTGGAAAATAATTAGTTAATATTTTCCCAACAAAGCTGTGTATTCCAATTGAGTGCCTGTCTCTTCGGGAAACAAAAAAAGATTTTAAAAAATTTATTTTCCTCGATGTGAGGGAATAATAATTATTTGGATAATATTTACTTAAGTCTTTAGGAACTTGTTTGATCTGAAGACAACCACAGATACTACATTCTAAATAACTAAATGGATCTCTGGTACCAAACATCATCTCCTTGATAAGATATTCTTTGTTGTTACCGGATTGCCCACATATTATACATTTCCTCATCAGACTTTTCTAAAGCTTTAATATTTTTTTCTATCTTTCCAAAGTGATTTCAATCTATCTTTTAGATTTTTTTCATGTCCGTTTTCCGATGGGAAATAATACTGTTTGTCAACAAGTTCTTCAGGGAAATATTTTTCAATTAAAAAATGATTATCGTAATCGTGGGGATATTTGTATTGCTCTCCATAACCAAGCTCTTCCATTAATTTTGTTGGTGCATTACGGAGATGAGTTGGAACACCGTAATTGGGTTGTGTTTTTACTTCCTGCTCAGCTTTGGAAATCCCGATATAAGAAGCGTTACTCTTAGAGCTGGAAGCGAGATATGTTGTACATTGAGCTAAAATTATTCTTGCTTCGGGCATACCAATTTTTTCAACTGCACCAAATGCTGCTTCAGCTAACACAAGACCATTAGGTGAGGCGTTACCGATATCTTCTGATGCCAAAACTATTAGTCTCCGTGCGATGAAAAGAGGATCTTCACCCCCCTCTAACATTCTTGCAAGCCAATAAAGCGCTGCATCAGGAT
>JBATIA010000159.1:0-7195 GCA_049667415.1 Ignavibacteriaceae bacterium | reverse complement strand
ATTTACTTCAATCGGAAGGAATAAATGCAAGAGTTATAAGCTTCCCAAGCTGGGAATTGTTTGATTCACAATCAGAAGAATACAAAGAATCAGTTCTTCCGAAATCCATTAAAGCACGAGTTTCAATTGAAGCCGGTGTAAAACAAGGCTGGGAAAGATATCTCGGCGATTATGGCGAGGCAATCAGCATAGAAAGATATGGTGCATCAGCTCCGTATGAAATCATTTTTAAAGAGTATGGCTTTACAAAAGAATCTATTGTTTCTGCTGTGAAGAGAGTTTTAGACAGATGGAATAAAGCAAACAATGTATAGCGTATAAAAGTTATGGTAACGAAACCCGTATCGTCCAACGTTAAACGGGAACGAGAAGATAAACGTAACCGTTAAACAATACCAGCTTCGTAACCGAATGACGCTAAACTATAAAAATAAAGCAGTATGAAAAAAATAGTTATACTCGGTGCTGGATTGGTTGGCAGTACAATTGCTGTCGATCTTGCCGAGGATTATAATGTTACCTCCGTTGACTTAAACTCAAATCGACTCAAATCTCTTTCTGATAAGAAAATAAAAACAATAGTTGCCGATCTTTCTTCCCCGTCAGAAATTAAAAAGGTAATCAAAGATTCTGATCTTGTTATTGGCGCACTTCCCGGATTTATGGGATTTAATGCTTTGAAATCAATTATCGAAGCAGGGAAAAACGTAGTTGATATTTCATTCTTTTCCGAAGATCCTTTTCTGCTTGATCATTTTGCAAAGCAAATTGGCGTTACTGCAATTGTTGATTGCGGAGTATCACCCGGTTTGAGCAACATTTTTCTTGGTTATCACAACAAGAAGATGAGAGTCGAATATTACAGATGCATAGTCGGCGGACTTCCATACAAACGTAATTGGCCATTTGCATACAAAGCATACTTTTCTCCAATTGATGTAATTGAAGAATACATTCGTCCTGCCAGAATTGTTGTTGATTCAAAAATTATTGAGAAGCCGGCTCTCTCTGAACCGGAAATAATTAATTATAAAGATATTGGTGAACTAGAAGCGTTCAACACAGACGGATTAAGATCGTTGCTGAAGACGATGAAAATTCCAAATATGATTGAAAAGACACTTCGCTATCCGGGTCACATTGAGCTTATGAAAATTTTCAGAGAAGTTGGATTCTTCAGTGATAAAGAAATTGAAGTTAAAGGGAAGTCCATCAAGCCGGTTGATCTTACAGCTAAATTACTATTTCCTTTCTGGTCGCCTGAAAAAGGCGAGCAGGATTTCACAATTCTTGATGTACTGATTGAAGGAAAAGAAAAAGGAAAAAATTCTTCCCATCGATATTTTGTTTTTGACAGTTATGATCCAAAAGAACATAATTCATCAATGGCGAGAACAACCGGTTTTACATGCTCTGCTGCGGCCAGATATTTACTTGAACATAATTATAACAGAAAAGGAATTTGTCCGCCTGAATTTCTTGGTGAAGATGAAAACTGCTATAATTATATCGTATCTTACCTGAGCAAAAAGAGAATCGCGATAAATCATTCTGAGAAATAATCGATCGTACAATAATTTTCAGGAGTTATTATGAGTAAAAAGAAAAAGAACAAATCAAAAAAAGAAGAGAAAAAAATAGTTTACTCGGATATAAAACCAGAAAAGAAGAAAAAAATTGCTTCACAGGATTACAATAAAAATCTTTCACAGCTTCAGGTGGAACTGGTTAAGCTGCAAAAATGGATCTTAAATAAAAAACTTAAAGTTGTTGTAATATTCGAAGGCAGGGACGCTGCGGGTAAGGGAGGCGTGATAAAAAGAATTACGCAAAGGTTAAATCCCAGGATATGCAGGGTTGTTGCGCTGGCTACCCCAACTGAAAGAGAAAAAACGCAATGGTATTTCCAAAGATATGCAGCCCATCTTCCCGCAGCCGGAGAAATGGTTCTCTTTGACAGAAGCTGGTATAATCGAGCCGGTGTTGAATATGTTATGGGATTCTGTACAGAAGAAGAGCATAAAGAGTTTTTAAGATCTTGTCCTGAGTTCGAGCGTATGCTGGTTCGTTCGGGAATACAACTTATTAAGTATTGGTTTTCTATCAGCGATGAAGAACAGGAATCAAGATTTCAGAGTAGGATAAAGGATAGAACTAAAAGATGGAAATTGAGTGAAATGGATATGGAGTCACGTGCCAACTGGGTGGAATACTCAAAAGCAAAGGATATGATGTTTGCCCATACAGATATTAAACAAGCTCCTTGGTATGTTGTTAATGCTGATGATAAAAAGCGCGCGAGACTTAATTGTATAAATCATTTACTCAGCCTTATACCTTATGACGATATTCCTCCAGAACCAATTGCACTTCCACCTCGTCAAAAAGAGGTTGGTTATGTTAGACCGCCGATTGAAGACCAGAATTTTGTACCGGAGGTTTTTTAAAAAACTAATTTTATGGGTTTACTTTATTTTCATCTTTTAAGAATTTTTCTTTCAAACTTTAAAACTTAAAAGGAGAATATTTATGAGAAAATTATCATCAATTCTTTTTTTAGTCTGTCTTCTGATTCCGATTGCTTTTTTGTCTGCACAAGTAGAAAGGCAGGAGCTTGGCAATCTTGTTATTGAAAACATTCCTGAAATTCCACAGCAGCTAAAAGAAAGAATCTTTCAATATCAAAGCACCCGTTCAGCATCTTTCCAGGATTGGCTTCATTATGATGAAGGAATTTTGATTTCAACCAGATTCGGAGAAACTTCACAATTTCATAAAGTTAAAATGCCGGGTGGATCAAGAGAACAGATTACATTCTTTAATGAACCGGTTGGCGGCGCAACAATTTGTCCGGACGTAAACAAAAACGTTTTTCTTTTCACAAAAGATGTTGGTGGCGGTGAATTCTACCAAATATTTTCTTTCGATCTTAATGATGGTAATTTCAAAATGCTAACTGACGGCAAGTCACGTAATGGCGGTGTTTCATGGAATAACAAAGGGGATAATTTTTCTTATTATAGTACAAAAAGAAACGGTACTGATTGGGACATTTACATTGCTGATATCAACAATCCCGAAAATGCTGAAATGATTTTAAGCGAAGGTGGTGCCTGGGGAGTAGTTGACTGGTCGCCGAACGATAACTCACTCATTGTTGGAAAATATATTTCAGCAAATGAAAGTTATTTCTACCTTCTTGATATTGCCACTAAAACTTTAACACAGGTTAATCCTTCTCCCGAAAAGATTGCTTATGGCAGCACCATATTTTCTAAAGATGGCAATGGAATCTTTTTTACTTCTGATGAGAAGAGCGAGTTTCAAAGACTCCGTTACTACGATCTGCAAAATAAAACCATTGCTACTTTAACAGAAGATATTAATTGGGATGTTGAATCTATGGCCATTTCAGATGATGGTGAAAGTCTTGCCTTCACAGTTAATGAAGATGGTTTGAGTAAACTTTATCTACTCGATACTAAAGCAATGAAACATGAAAAAGTACCTGGAATTCCCGTTGGTCAGGTTTATGGATTATCATTTCATCCTGATGGAGAAAAACTTGCACTCGTTTTAAATACTCCTCAAACTCCGGGGGATATTTTTGTAATGAACTTATCAGATTTTTCTCTCGAGTGCTGGACATACAGCGAGGCGGGTGGATTAAATACTTCTGAGTTTGTAATTCCGGAGCTCATTCTCTATCCTACTTTTGATGAAGTTGATGGCAAACCAAGAATGATTCCCGCATTCATTTATAAGCCAAAAGGGAAAGGACCGCATCCTGTTGTAATTGATATTCACGGAGGTCCCGAGGGTCAGGCAATACCTTACTTCAATCCTATTAATCAATATTATGTAAATGAAATGGGAATTGCTATTATTGAACCGAATGTTCGTGGTTCTGCCGGTTATGGTAAATCGTATCTTCAATTGGACAATGGGTATAACAGGGAAAATTCAGTTAAAGACATAGGCAGACTTTTAGATTGGATTGCAAAGCAGCCAGATCTGGATGCAAAAAGAGTAGCGGTAACAGGAGGTTCGTACGGTGGTTATATGGTACTTTCATCAATGTTCAATTATAATGATAGACTAAGATGTGGAGTTGATGTTGTTGGAATAAGCAACTTTGTTACTTTCCTCGAAAATACTCAGGATTATAGAAGAGATTTACGCAGAGTCGAGTATGGTGATGAACGGAATCCAGAGATGAGAGAATTTCTAAACAACATTTCACCCACTACCAATGCACACAAAATTACCAAACCGCTTTTTGTAGTCCAGGGATTTAACGATCCTCGTGTGCCATACACTGAAGCTGAGCAGATCGTTGACATAGTGAGAAAAAATGATGGTAGGGTTTGGTATTTGCTGGCAAAAGATGAAGGTCACGGTTTCAGAAAAAAGACGAATCGCGACTTTTATATCTGGTCTGAAGTTTTGTTTTATGAAAACTTTTTATTGAAATAGAAAATTCAAGTTTGCAATTATGGCTGCGGGCATTGCTAATGTCTGCAGCTATCGGTTTTAAAAATATTTTCCAATGAATTATTTATTTAAAGTATTTCTGTGCTTCTATCTTTTAGGTGTATCTCTTCTTGCACAGGAAATAGAAAAGTATTCAATTGAAACTTCGGACACTTCATATAGATATAAGGGAATTGTTCCTCCAGTAGAATATCAATACGATCTTGACGAGTTTTTCATCGAACCACTTTTCAATCAGATTCAGGATGAAATTTTATCTGAAGATAACCCATCGAACATCTGGCTTAGAACAGATCTTCTGATTTCATATAATAATTTGAACACTGAAAACGGGGAAGTTAATACCCACTTTACATCCACTTTATATCAGCAATATCTTCGTGATTCAAAATTTGATATGGTGAGTTATGTTTTAGGAATTGCTCAGACAAGCGCTGTAGCTTATATGGCTTACAGACATATTAAAAAATATGGATTCTGGAAATAAATGTAATATATTGTTTTGTCAAGAGGATAGCTCAGTAACAAAAAATATCCACATTCAGGCAATTCTATTATGAAGTTTTCTTAATTCATAGTAATTAAGCCCGCCAGATATGTCCGTCAATTGTTGATTCAGTCATTAAGTAATAACAGAACACCGATTATTTTGGCATTTGGTATTTATAGGAATAGGTATAAATTTTGTTTGCATTGACAATTTTATTAATAATCAGGAAATAGCGTATGAAAACCATCAGGAATTTTTTATTATTTATTGCGTTAGCCGTTACGTTTATTTTTTTCAATGGGTGTAGTTCGGTTGAACCTGCAGATGCAAAAATTACTTTAAGTTTTACGGGGGGAACGATAATTAACAAAATACAGGATGATACTCTGCAGCTTGATACGGTTAAGATCCTTATTCGTGATATTAAAATAAAAAATCAATCTACCAACGATACAATGAAGGTTAAGATTGGACCCTTCGTAGTCTATATTGATCTTGCAGGAGTCACAACCGATTTTGCTGTGGGTAATATTCCTCCTGGAAATTATGACCGGATAAAATTCAAGGTTCATAAAATTGAAGGATCTGAAACTCCGCCTGATCCTGAGTTTAAAGAAGGCACAGATGAATCTCTTCGCTATTCGGTAATAGTGAAAGGAATTATCAACTCAATTCCATTCGTTTATAAATCCCGCAAATCTGCTCACCAGGATTTGAAACTGGAAACACCTATTATTGTTGAAGAAAACGGAGTTGCTAATCTAACAATTATTGTTGATCCTTTTTCCTGGTTTACGGATGGGGCAAATTTATTGGATCCTACAGATCCAGCTAATGAAAATAGTATTGATAATAATATAAAGGATTCCTTTAAAAAAGCATTTCGGGACAATAACCATGATGGCATTATAGATTAAAACTAATGAATTAACTTTTCAAATATCAGGGCAGATATTTTCTGCCCTTTTTTATTTACCGCTTAATTACAACCAACTTTCCTTGCAAATACTTACCAGACCACTTATCCGTTTAAAAGCCATTTCAATTTAAAATTCTTAAAAAATTGAAACACCGCCTTGTTTTCTGCGTCCTAATTTTAGGTTTAACATTCAAAAAGGAAAAAACTATGAAAATATTTACATCTTTTTTCAAGTTTCAAATTGAATATTTGCTTTTACTTCCAATACTTCTTCTTTTTGCATTCACTTCTGTTTCCTGTGCTGATACACCAACGGATTCTCTCAATAAAGATTCCCAAAAGTATCTTTCATTTTATGAAACTGTTGATGGGGGAAGAATTCACTGGGAGGCAAATTTTTTCGGAGATGAAATAACTTCAATCTACAAGAATGGCACAAGAATTCCAGATGAGCTAGTTGCTGATTACAAGGATAAAGTATATAATCAGCTCGATGAAATGAGATTCGGCGGGAACAAATTTACTTTCCGTATGCCTGCTATTGTCGGCGAGGACTTTCATATCGATATGGAAGAGCTACATAAAGAACTTGAAGAAATGAAGAAAGAACTTCCAAAACACAAAGAGCATTTTAAGTTCTACCAGTTTGATAGTGAAGAGTTCGAGAAGGAAATGGAAGAACTTAAAAAAGAACTTGAAGAAAATAAGTCGCACATTTACAAATTCAAGTTTGACGAAAAAGAATTCGAAGAGCAAATGGAACAGCTCGAAAAGGATCTCAAAGAAAATCTGCCGAAGTTGAAAAAATTTAAGTTTGAATTTGACATAGAGGAAGAAGATTCAGAAGTTTGATTTATTTGGCTTTTGATCTATAACTAATAAATGAACTATTTCCCGAAAGTGGTTGTTTTAAGTAGGAATCACTTAAAAAGAATAGTTCATTATAATGTCAAAAAAATATTTAATCGTCGGCGGAAGCTCAGGAATAGGTTTAGCTCTGACTAAACGGCTTGCTGCTGAAGGTAACAAAGTAATTGTATTAAGCAGAAATCAAAATCAGCTTGAGCTCAATTCTAATATTGATCATCACAAAATTGATGTGCTCGATCAATCTCAAAATCTTCCTTCATTCGAAGAAGAATTTGATGGACTTGCATATTGCCTTGGATCAATAAACTTAAAACCATTCAAGAGTTTCAAGGAACAGGATTACATTGATGATTTTAGAATAAACGCACTGGGAGTGGTAAAGGTTATCAATCATTTTCTGCCAAATCTCAAAAAATCAGAAA
>JBATIA010000158.1:0-5071 GCA_049667415.1 Ignavibacteriaceae bacterium | reverse complement strand
TCAAAATTTATTTCATAAGCAAGATGTTCGGTATGATAGTCTGCTTGCGAAATCGATGTTCCATTAAAAGTATTTGTTTCAATAATATCGGCACCAGCTTCAAAATAAGCCCGGTGAATTGATTTAATTATTTCGGGTTGAGTAATTGAAAGAAGATCGTTGTTTCCTTTTAAATCATATGGATGATCTTTAAATCGATCTCCACGGAAATCGGCATCGGTTAATTTGTGGCGCTGGATCATTGTTCCCATTGCACCATCGAGAACAAGGATTTGTTCTTTGAGTAATTTTCTAATTATTTCAGTAGTTGATGTCATATATTTTTCCTTATGCCGAACTTGTTTCGGCATCTCTTTATTATATTGCAAAATCCATCGTGATCAAGATCCTGAAACAAGTTCAGGATAAGCTTTAAAAGCAAAAAACCTCTCCAGATGATATGAAGAGGTGTTTAAAACTAATCTTCATCTCATCTTCCCCCCGATGAATCGGGGGCAGGATTTAGCACCCGACGTTCGGATAAATCCGAACCGGCTGCTACGGCATCAACGGGCCTGTTCCCTACGCCGTTCTTGATAAGAAATATAATTGTAAAAGAACTTATAAAAACTGGTTTAAATATATGAATTATTGATGTTTTGTCAATACGATAATCAATTAGCCCCGAAGCTGAGGCGAATCCTCATCTTTAAAACCCGGGTAAATATGGCTAAATTGCTTTATCCAAAAATCAAAGGATTTTACGAAATGATATTAGTTACAGGAGGAGCCGGATTTATCGGTAGCGCAATAGTGTGGCGATTAAATGAGCTGGGTGAAACCAAAATAATTGTAGTCGATGAGCTAGGGACTGCTGAAAAGTGGAAGAATCTTGTTCCATTAAAGTTTGACGATTTCGTCCACAAAAATGATTTTATATCAATGATAATCGATCGGGATGTTCCTTTTAAAATTGACTCCATAATTCATATGGGCGCTAATTCTTCAACAACAGAAAAGGACGCTGATCATCTGTTCTCTAATAATTACCTCTATACTCAGGAACTCGCAAAGTATTGCATAGAAAAATCTATTCGTTTCATTTATGCTTCTTCTGCTGCTACCTACGGAGACGGCTCGCTTGGATTTAATGATGATGAAAATAAGCTTGAAACACTTCGCCCTTTAAATATGTATGGCTACTCAAAACAATTATTCGACCTATGGGCAAAAAAGAAAGGTGCATTTGATAAAATTGTTGGATTAAAATATTTCAACGTTTACGGTCCGAATGAATACCACAAAGGAGATATGCGTTCGGTAGTCCACAAAGCATTTGAGCAGATTCGAGATACCGGAAAAGTAAAACTATTTAAATCTCTTAATCCGGAATACAAAGATGGCGAGCAGCTGCGCGATTTTATTTACGTAAAAGATGCCGTGGAGATGACGTTGTTCTTTCTTGATAAGTCAAACGTTAATGGTTTATTTAATCTTGGTACTGGCAGGGCGCGAACCTGGAATGATCTTGTTTCGGCAATATTCAAATCGCTTAAAAAGCAAACTAATATAGAATATATCGATCTGCCCGAACATTTGCGAAATAAATATCAATACTTTACTGAAGCGAACATGAATAAAATAAAAAAAGCCGGCTATAACATTCCAATTACAAGTTTGGAAGAAGGTGTCGCCGACTATGTCAAAAATTATTTATTAGAAAAACAGTTTCTTGGATATTAATCCCTAACGAAACGAATCTTCATCCTCTTCAAATAAATCATCGTCGTCTTCGGGAAAATCATCCTCAATTAAATCATCTTCTGAGGGTTCCACGTCGAATGGATTTTCTTCCTCTTCTTCTTCTTCAAAAAAATCATCTTTCTCGTCATCATCAAAATCATCTTCGTCTTCGTCCTTTTTTTTCCGCTTAGCAGCATTAATCGAATATACGTCTTCTTCCAGACTAAGCTGCCGGTTTATAAATTGATTATCAAACGATGTTTCTGTTAATTCTTTCTCGTTTAATTCCATCGAACATATCTCCCACGTTTAAATTTTTCTTCCCAGATTGTTTTCAATAATACGGTTTAATAATTTGAGTAAATTACTTGTGCACAAATGAAATTTTTGTTACATCAAAAGATAAAATTTCCTTTTTAATCTGCAAATACTTATTTCCGTCAAAGCCTTATTTTGGGACAAGTAAATTATAATATTAAGGATAATATGAAACTTGCAACCCTCTGTTATGTGATTGATAAAAGCAACAATTCCACGCTAATGATTTATCGTAATAAAAAGCAAAATGATTATCATGAAGGAAAGTGGAATGGTCTGGGCGGAAAATTTGAGCCCGGCGAATCGCCTGAAGAATGTGCCATAAGAGAGATTGAAGAGGAAAGCGGGCTGAGAGTAAAATCAGTAAAGATGAAAGGATTCATTACCTTCCCTTTGTTTGATGGAAAAGACGACTGGTATGTTTTTCTTTTCACCGCAAATGAATTTGAGGGTGAGCTTATCGATTCTCCTGAGGGAAAACTCGAATGGATTCCAAATGGTAAGCTTACTGAAATCGGCTTGTGGGACGGTGATAAAATCTTTATTCCATGGTTGTTCGGGGATAAATTTTTCAGCGCGAAGTTTAATTATCACAATGGAGAGTTTGTAAATTACTCGGTGGTATTTTATTGATTTAATATAATGCTTTTTTCCACTCAAGCCATTAAATACTTCAGCGGTCTTAGGAAACCAGATTTAAAGTTTTCCGGTATCGAGATAATTAATCCATACGAAAGAGATGATGTAAAAGAAATTGTTAAAAAGTTTTATTCGAAATTCTATAATGATAGTAACAAAAGAATTTTTGTTATCGGAATAAATCCGGGAAGATTTGGCGGTGGGCTTACCGGAATAGCCTTTACGGATCCTGTTACACTAAGAGAGCTATGTGGAATTGAAAATAATTTCGGAAGCAGAAAAGAGTTGTCAAGCAAGTTTATTTATACTGTTGTTGATCAATTAGGTGGTGTAAAAAAGTTTTTCTCACGAGTTTTCCTTACTGCCCTCTATCCTTTTGCAATAATCAAAGATGGAAAAAACTATAATTATTACGATGATAAGTCATTAGCTAATACCCTAAAAGACGGAATTGTTAAGACTATAAAATCACAAATAGAATTTGGTGCTAACAGAAATTTTGCTGTTCTGCTTGGAAAGAAAAATGCGGACTACTTTTTTCACATTAATGAAAAACATAAATTTTTTGAAAAGATTTTTATATTAGAACACCCGCGCTATATTATGCAGTATAAACTAAAGCAAATTGATCAATACATTAACAAGTATATTGATACTATAAATTTTCAACAATGATTATTTATTTGGTTTTATGGAAGAATACCTAAAAACGAGTTATGATCTGAACAACAAAAAGCTTGTTTCCGTAATAGATGAACTGCCTTTATGGTCGGCGCCGTTTGGATTAAAACTTCTTGATAAAATCAGATACCGTAAAAATATTACTGCTCTTGATATCGGGTTTGGTCTGGGGTTTCCGCTTCTTGAGGTTGCAATGAGATTGGGAAATTCCTGCAAAGTTTATGGGATCGATCCGTGGGAAACTGCTGTGGAACGGACCAAAACAAAAATGAAAATCTACGACATAACCAATGTCAAATTAATTACGGGAGTAGCGGAGCAAACCCCTCTCCCTGATAATTCTGTTGATCTCATCTTCAGCAACAACGGTTTGAACAATGTTAACGATATTAAAAGTGTTTTAAGTGAGTGCTTCAGGGTTTCTAAAATCGGCACTCAGCTTGTGTTCACATACAACACTGAGAGAACCATGATTGAATTTTACTCTGTTATGGAAGAGGTGCTTCGTGATAGAAACATGCTAAATGAAATCGGGTTAATGAAAAAGCACATTTATAAAAAGCGTAAGCCTGTAGATGAGTTTCGATTGTTGCTGGAGGAAAGTGGTTTTTTAGTTAACGAAATACACCGCGATGAATTTTTCATTGCTTTTACGGATGGAACAACAATGTTTAATCATTTTCTTATAAAGCTAGCATTCATAGGCAGCTGGAAAGAGTTTGTTCCCGATGAAAGGCATAAAGAAATTTTTGCAGAAGTTAAGAAAAGACTAAATGAGATTGCCCGAAACAATGGTTCACTAAAATTAACAGTACCTTACATACTTATGGATTGCGAGAAAGCCGGAAGCTAATCTAGAAAAAATAATTTATCAAATAGCCCCAAACTATTGCAACCGCCAGGCAAATTAATAATGCTTGAAGTGCAAACTTGAATTTTCCATCTTTAAAAAAAACAATCGGTCCGAAACCGGCACCCGTACTCAGGCCCGCAACGGTTGCTCCAACAGATAGACCAGTATGTAAAAATGCTTCTGCTATTGCTATTGATGCAGCACAGTTAGGAATCAATCCAAAAAGGGCCGCGGCAATAACCTGAATATTTGGATACGCCTGTATTGATTTCACTAGATGATCAGAGTCTGTATAGAATATAGCAAATGAAATCGCCAAAGTTATAATGAAAACCCAGAAATATATTCTTAGTGTACGCTTCAATGTGTGAAGAGCTATCTCTTTGTATTTGGTCTTCTCAAGCTCGTGCCTTATTTCTACAGCATGAGATGATTTAACCTCTGGTAACGGACCATCATATAACTTATTACTAAACAGCATGTCAACGGCATAGCCCGAAACAACTCCAATCAATAATTTTAGACCTATTATGTAAACAATCATCATTTCTTCTCCGCGATGTGCCAATAAAACCGGAATTGCCTCGTCTGATGTTGCCAGATACGTTGCAACAAGAGTTCCCAGGGTTACTCTTCTGGAAAGAAACATGGTTGTTACAAAGACAGACATTCCGCATTGAGGAATGATTCCAAGCAAGGTGCCAGCAAGCGGACCAAGCGGGCCGGAGATTTTTAATTTAGAAATAAGGTCAAGCTGCTTTGTGTGTGAGAAGTATTCAAGAATAAAATAGAGAATAAACAGAACAGGAATCATCAAATAAGTATCCGCTAGTGACCCAACGAATATGTCTACAAACC
>JBATIA010000157.1:0-1667 GCA_049667415.1 Ignavibacteriaceae bacterium | reverse complement strand
CGTTTACCGTGGTTGGAAATAAATTTGGCAACAGCATTTCTTGCTGCAACAGTTGTTGGATTTTTTGAAGACACGATTGCAAGAATAACTATACTCGCTGTTTTTCTTCCGGTTGTTGCAGGTCAATCTGGTAATACAGGTTCACAGGCGCTTGCTGTCACTATACGAGGTCTTGCTCTAAGAGAAGTAAGACCCCGTGACTGGTTTAAAGTTGCAAGGAAAGAAGTTAGTGTTGGATTTATTAATGGACTTGCAGTTGCATTAACCACCTCAATAATAGTTTATTTCTGGGCGGATTCATCAGGATTAGCAATTGTAATTGGAACTTCGATGATCTTATCGATGGTTATTGCAGGCTTGTTTGGCGCTGTTATACCAATGGTACTTCAAGCCCTCGGACAGGACCCGGCCCAATCATCTTCGATTGTTCTAACAACAGTTACTGATGTTTTTGGTTTTCTTAGTTTCCTGGGCTTAGCAACAGCTCTTGCTACAGTCTTAGGAATCGGTTAAAATTTTATATTAAACTGAATCTGCCGAACTTGATTTCTTTTGTTTATTATATTCTGAATAAAGAGATTAATTGTTAACAGTTTCACCTTCTTTGTTTACAAAAAGAGTTTGAGTCGGATACGCAAACTCAATTCCTCTCTTTTCAAATTCATGGTAAATTTTAAAGTTGATATCTTGCTGAATATCCATATAGGTTGTATAATCAGCGCTTAAAACAAAATAGACAAATTCAAAATCAAGACTGAATGCACCATAAGTTGCAAAATGACCGCGGTCATAAGTTACATTAGTATTGTCTGTGATAATTTGTTTTACAACTTTTACTATTTCTTCAAGCTTTTCAGCCGATGTTTGATATACCACCCCTAATTTAAATACGACCCTTCTTTTTTCCATTCTTTTAAAATTCTGAACCCTTGAACTGGTTAAATCTGAATTTCCAAAAACAAGTTGTTCGCCGCTGAGGCTTCTTATGCGTGTTGTTTTAATTCCTATGTATTCAATATTTCCTCTGAATTCTCCGATAACTATAAAGTCGCCAATCTCAAATGGTCTGTCGAAGAAAATTACAAAGTAGCTGAAGAGATCGCCAAGTATTGCCTGCGCAGCAAGGGCAATGGCAATGCCACCGATACCAAGCCCCGCGATTACTGTAGTGATTTGGAAACCAAGATTATCCAGCAGGAAAACGAATCCAAGAACCCAGATAAAAAAGCTTACAATAGCAGTTATCCCACGTATTTGCTTAATTCTTCTTTCCGCATCCTCCTCTGCTTCGGCTTTCATTTTTATATAAGAAGTTAATCCAAATCTGAATGTTGAAGTGATTATTTTTATTATAAAGAAAGTAGCAAGAATAACAGATACTACATCAATTGTTCTTTCTGCTTTAGGATTTAGAGTAAGCGTTTTTACCGATAAGTAAAATGCAAGAACATATAAAACCGGAATTACCGATTTCTTCAATCCACGGACAAGGAAATCATCAAGCTTTGTCTCTGTTGATTCAGCCCATTTGCGCAATCTGCTAAGAACAACCTTTTTAAATATGAAAATAATAATCACCGCTCCTAAAAAGATTCCTAGCGCAATTAAATAAGATTCTATGTTATTACCGAAGTATGTTTGGTTTAAGAATTCTTTCACTTTTCCCT
>JBATIA010000156.1:0-3056 GCA_049667415.1 Ignavibacteriaceae bacterium | reverse complement strand
ATTCTCTTTCGAAATCAACAAGATCTCTCATTGGGTTGAATTTTATAAGTGTCATATTAGTATCTCCTATATTTTGATTATATGTTGATAGACTTTTAACTAATAATGGACAACACTCGTGCCGAGAGCCAAAAATCATCGCAAAATATTTAATTACAATGAATTACAGCAATAACTATCAGACTGTTTGCGCATTGCCAGAATGGCGCACTATCTGAAATAAACTTTGTATAATAGGCATTATAGCTGTTATTACGTGTCATAATAGCAACGCACCAGTTTATTCATTTAGCAGCGGATCAATAAGTAGCTCAATTGTTAATTTTTCTAAAAATAGGTATGTTTCCGCCCGCTTTTTATCAGTGAATTATATGAGCATTGAAACTAAAGAAGATACAATTGTAGCATTAGCTACTCCTCCAGGTGTTGGGGCAATATCCGTTATTAGGTTAAGTGGACCCAAATCATTTGACGCCGTTGACCAATTCTTTTCGGGCGGAATAAAAATAAAAAATGCAAAATCTCATACAGTACATTACGGTAATATTATTGAGAACAATGAGATCCTTGATGATGTTTTAATCTCTATTTTCATAGGACCGAATTCATATACGGGTGAGGATAGTGTTGAAATAAGCTCTCATGGAAGTCCTTTGATTGTTCAAAAGATATTATCTTTACTTTTAACAAACTCAGATTTAAGACCTGCTGAACCTGGAGAATTCACGAAAAGGGCTTTTATAAATAATCGGCTAGATTTAACCCAAGCAGAAGCTGTCGCTGATCTTATCAGCTCAAGAACAACTACTTCTCTCCGAGGAGCGAGAAACCAGTTAAATGGTCTTTTATCCTCAAAGGTTAGTGAGTTGAGAAAAAAATTGATTGATATTTCATCTTTTATTGAAATGGAATTGGATTTTGCTGAAGAAGATATAGAATTAATAAATAAAGAAGGACTGATTGAGCGAATTAATTCTATTTTGAGTCAAATTAACAATTTATTGGGTACCTATTCATTCGGAAAAATAATTCGAGATGGTTTTAATGCGGTGATAGTTGGGGAGCCAAATGTTGGAAAATCCTCAATATTAAACTATTTATTGAAGGAATCTCGGGCTATTGTAAGTAGTATACCTGGAACTACTCGAGACACTATTAGAGAAGAAATTTCCATCGATGGGTTTTTATTCAAGCTATACGATACAGCAGGCATCAGAATTACGGATGAGGAAATTGAGAAAGAAGGAGTTGAGCGATCCAGATTAGCTATAAAAAATGCAGATTTCATTCTCTTTATAGGAGATGTCGACTTAGGATTTTCATTAATAGTTGAAAATGAGCTTCATGTCTTAAATCCTTCTGCAAAAATTATAAAAATTCTTAATAAAATTGATCTTGGATTAAAAAAAGAATCTTCTGAGGATTTTAAAGTTTCCGCTAAAACCGGTGGTGGAATGATACATTTTATTGAGGGTTTAAAAGAAAGAGTCTTGGGAGAAAGTGCATACTCAGAGAAAGATGCTATTATCTCAAATATCAGACATTATAATTGTCTGATACGAGCAAAAGAAAGTATAATCAAAGCTATTAAGACTGCCAGAGAAGGGTTGAGCGGTGAGTTTCTAGCTTCGGATCTCAGGGCTGCTGAATTTGCTTTTGCTGAAATTATTGGAGAAGTAACACCAGAAGATATTCTTAATAATATTTTTTCTAAATTCTGCATTGGGAAATAAAAGTTTCACGTGAAAAACTATAATAGAACAACAAATGAAACTCGCTTCAAACCCCGTTTGTTTCACGTGAAAGTCATTATAAATAAATAACTTATGGAAAATAAGACATACGATATATTAGTGGTTGGTGGTGGTCACGCAGGCATTGAAGCTGCATTTGCGGCAGCCCAAATGGGTTGTTCCGTTGCACTATTAACAATGGATAAAAATGCTCTTGGGAGGATGTCTTGCAACCCTGCAATTGGTGGTACAGCAAAGGGTCATCTAGTGAGAGAAATAGATGCATTGGGTGGTCTAATGGGGAAAATAGCTGATGCTACAGGTATTCAATTTAGAATGCTAAATAAATCAAAAGGTCCGGCAGTTTGGTCCCCAAGATGTCAATCTGATCGTAGCCTGTATTCTGAAGTTGCAGTGGAATATGTTCAATCTAAGAAAAATGTAGAAATTATTGAAGATTCAGTTACTGAAATTCTAATTGAAAATAGCTCGGTGAAAGGTGTTCGAACTGGAACTGGTGATGACGTTTTGTCTAAAGCTGTTATTTTATCTTCAGGTACTTTTATGAATGCAATTATGCATACAGGATTAGCTGCAACCAGTGGTGGTAGGTATGGTGAGAAACCATCAATTGGTATTACAGAGAGACTAATTAAACAGGGCTTCATTGCTGGCAGATTGAAGACCGGTACACCACCAAGGCTAAAAAAGGACTCTGTAAATTTTTCAAACTTGGAAGAACAACCTGGAGATATTAATCCTCAGCCTTTCTCTCATTTTACCAATAAGGATAGATTCCCTATCCTTCCTCAGGTAAGTTGCCATATAACATATACAGATCCTGAAGTTCACAAAATCCTGGAGAAGGGTTTTGACAGATCACCGATGTTTACAGGATTGATAAGTGGAGTTGGTCCACGTTATTGTCCATCTATTGAAGACAAGGTCGTCAGGTTCTCAGATAAGGAAAAACACCAGCTATTTCTTGAGCCGGAAGGGCTCGATAGTGATCAAATATATTTAAACGGATTTGCTACTTCCCTTCCTGAAGAAATTCAATTGGAAGCTATTCACAAAATTAAAGGACTGGAAGAAGTCAAAATGATTCGCCCGGGTTACGCTGTTGAGTATGATTTCTTCCCACCACATCAAATAGACTCCACTTTAGAAACTAAATTAGTGAAGGGTCTGTATTTTGCTGGTCAGGTAAATGGAACCTCTGGATATGAGGAAGCTGCTGCACAAGGACTCATTGCCGGAATTAATGCTGCTTTAAAAATTCAAGGAAGAAAAGAATTCATTTTAAAAAGAAGTGAAGCTTAC
>JBATIA010000155.1:0-1747 GCA_049667415.1 Ignavibacteriaceae bacterium | reverse complement strand
GTGTGGAACCTTCAAAAATATATTTAGTCTCTAATACTGTTCACCTTGAAACTTTTAACAAAACATCCTGTGATGAAAAAATTATTGATAAATATAAAAATAATATAATCTTGCTATACTCAGGATATGTTACACCCGAACGAGGATTGGATGTAGTTGTAAAGGGAATGAACTTTCTGAAAGTTAAAATTCCTGAGATCAAGCTTCTCATAATTGGTAATGGTATCTCTGTTCCACCCTTAAGGAAATTAACAACGCAGCTAAGTTTAGATAATTATATTGAGTTTATTGAATGGCCGGGACATAATAATCTGGTTTCATACTTTCAAGCTGCTAATATTTTTATAAGCCCACAACCAAAATGTGAATTCTGGGATACAACTATTCCGCATAAGTTGTTTGAATATATGTCTCAGTCAAAACCTGTTCTTGCAGCTGATTCAAAAGCTATAAAAAGAGTGATTGAAGAAACCGGTTCTGGAATGACTTATAAATCTTGTGTTCCTGGAGACTTTGCAGCGAAGGTTTCTGAAATATTGGCATCAGATATTCTATTTGGTGAAAATGGTATGAAAGCGGTTAAACAAAATTACAACTGGGAAAAAGATTCGCAAGTTTTGATTAAACTGTATCAGGATTTGGAATCAAATCAATGAATAGTGTAAGACAATTTTTCAATTTATGTTTTCATATTTTAGAAGATTGAAATAATTACAATAAACCAGATAGCATCGTCTGATCTATTAGAAAAATAGGCCACACTTTAACTTTAGTTTCTATGAAAGACGCAATTAACAAAAATTTTAGTTTTTCTATAATTATACCAACCTATAATGAGCAAGACTATATTGCTAATTGCATAAATTCTATCCTCAATCAAAATTATAGTAAAGAACTGTTAGAAATTATTATAGTCGATGGAAATTCACAAGACAACACTTTATCAATTATCAGGGATTATCAGCAATACCATCCTTGTATCAAAATAAAAGAAAATCCAGGAAGAAAAACTTCGCAGTCTTTAAATATCGGCATAAAAGCATCGATTGGAGAAATCGTTGTTATTTTGGGTGCACATACTACTTTAGACAGAGATTTTATTTCTTATAATAATAAATATTTAAACGAAAAGAATGTAAAAGTAACAGGAGGAACCCAGATAAATATCGGCTCAAATTATGTTCAAAAAGCGATTGCAATGGCGATGGAAAATCCGTTTGGTATGGGGAGTGCACCTTATCGTTGGAGTAAAAAAGAACAATTCTTAGACACTGTAGTTTATGCAGCTTACAGAAGAGAACTGTTTGATGAAATCGGATATTTTGAAGAAAATTTTTCGATGGGAGATGATGCCGAATTAAATTGGAGAATTCGGAAGGCTGGATACAAAATCCTTTTTAATCCAAATATTAAAAGCTATTATCACCCGCGAAAAACTATACCGAAATTTATTCAACAGATGTTCAGGTACGGAATACTCAGGGTGAATATGTTTAAGAGACATACATCGGCAGCAACATTAACTCACCTGATTCCACCTCTTTTTATTTTAACATTACTAACTCTTTTGATTTTTGCATTAAGTTCAATTGTTGCATGGACTTTACCCATTTCATTGTTTTTACTATATCTCTTGGTTAATCTTTTTAGTGTTGTTCTAAAGACTTCAAAAAAAGACTTGAGATTCATCCCTCTGGTTACATTTTTAATTTTTATTTTACATTTTTCCTGGGGACTTGGTTTTATT
>JBATIA010000154.1:0-2919 GCA_049667415.1 Ignavibacteriaceae bacterium | reverse complement strand
AGCTGGTTAATACCGTGCTCGATATTTCAAAGTCCTTATAAATTCTGAGATCGACATTAAAAATACTTGGCTTGATGTCGCTGTTTCTTGGGAAGGCATTCTGAGTAACCCTCGTATTTTTATTCACTGCCGGTGTATATGGCTGCCCTGAGAAGAAGTTACCAATAATAGAAAATCCCCAATCTTTGGGTTGTGTGTATGCAACTGATAAGTTAAGAGTATGCGTTTGATCCCAATTCAATGGGGCAATAACGGTTTCAGGCAACGCACCACCGAGTACGGCGTTACGGGAATCAGCAGGATCTGATGAGTTACCTTTTGTATCAGAAAATGTATAATCAAGCGAAGCTGCTAATCCGCCTGAGAATCTTTTAGTAAACTTAAATACAAATCCTCTGGCAAATCCGAAGTCTGAGTTAATGAACTGACTGTATGTTTGAGCACCTCCAAATACAACAATATCTTGTGTTTGCGTACCTGTAAGATCCCTGAAGTCTTCAAAAAACACTGTAACGTCAACAGACATATCTTCACCGATTTGCTGCTGTAATCCAATTTCACCTTTAACGGTTGTCTGTGGTTCAAGATCGGCATTCCCCATCAATCCTGCATTACCGGAGTTTACACCAAGCTTGAAAAATGGATTCTGATACAAGTATTCATACCGCGGTAGTTGCAGAAAGTGCCCATACGAAAAATGAATTACACCATTAGCTGAAATAGGGAATGCTAACCCAATTCTGGGGCTTACCTGGGTTTTTGATGAGGCATCTTTATACCAGTATTGCTCCCTTTCTTGCAAAGTTTTCGTTGCTTCTCCTGGATCCTGAATACCATTTCCATTTACATCATTAAATCTGTTATTAGGTTTTGAAGGATTAAAAATGTTGGGGTCTGCAGGGTCAGTAAGAACCACTCCATCAGGTTGAAAATGGTCAACTCTTAATCCCAAATTAAAGATAAGATTAAACGCCTCAAACTTGGACTGAACGTATGCAGAAGCTTCAATGGGTTTGTGTGTATATGTATCGTAATCGGTTGTGGTGATCTGGGGAATTGTTACATTAAATGGTGTCACTTTTTGTCCGTTGGCATCAACCATCGGCACCAAATTTATATTCTCAAGATACATTTGGTTGGATATGAAATTCCCACCAAACTGTAAATTTATTTCCTGATTTAGCTGCGTTGACCAATCCAATTTAGCTCCATAGGTGCCTGTATTTCTTGTAAATCGATTGTTATTAGTACCACCTATAGTAAAACTATATGGGGGTGTACTTACGGTTGAATTGTCTTCATAATCAGTCGGTTTATTGGAGTTGCCTGTGTAAATATCCTCAAACAGAAAATGTCGATAATCTTTAAAGGAATAGCTTAAATTTAAAGTATAAAAGCTGCTGGCAGACAAGGCGTGATTAATTGCAAATATATTAGTGTAAGATCTGTTAAATCTCTGGAGGTTATTGTCCGGTGTAAGTTTTTTTCTGTAATCATCGTTATTGTTAGGTTCTAACTCAAAATAAGTTCTTCTTTCAAGAAGGTAATTATAGCTAAGCTTCAACGCTTGGAATAAGCGGTAAGAAATTTTACCCTGTCCAAAAATTGTCTCATCTTCATTCATAGATACATATGCACCGTCACCATTCTTCTGAACAACAAACTCCTGTGTTATTGGATCCTCAAATGCTCTATCACTGATTAAATAGACTCTCTGACCATACAACCAGCCAGAATTAAAAAAATATCTTCCATTAATAAAAAAGAACATATTGTCAGGAATGATTGGGCCGCTCAAACTTCCTTCAAAGTTTCTAATGGCAACGGGGTTTATATCATCAATATTTGTAAACACAGAAGTTTTATTCGAAAAATAATCTCCCGTATAAGCCTGAATATTCCCTGAAAAAGTATTACTACCATCTTTTGTCACAAGATTTACGACTCCGGATTGAGCCTGTCCGTACTCTGCATTAAATGCACCACTAATAACTTGTAATTCTTGTATAGAATTTTGATTTACATTAACAAGTGAGCTCCCATCATAAATATCTGTGACAGGCACCCCATCAATTTGATAAGCAATCTGGTTTGATCTCCCACCCCTGATATGGATACCGCCATCTGAAGAAATAACAATACCAGCCTGAAGTTTTAGAACATCTGAAACTTCCGCTACCGGTAACTGTGAGATTACATCATCACCGACTATAGCAGTGCTGGATGTTAAATCCATTCTTACTAATGGTCGGGTAGCGATTACCACTACTTCCTCACCTAATTCAACAGATGCTTCAGAAAGTTGGAAGTCTATAGTGGTTGTTAAGTCAATTGAAACTTTTACGTCCTGGTAGGAAACACTGTTATACCCAATTGCAGATGCTTTTACAACATAATTGCCGGGGGGTATATTAATAATGGAATAATATCCATCAATATCAGATGCAGCACCTAGTGTGGTTCCCATAATTACAACGTTTACAAATGGTAATGGTTCTCCAGTCGCAGTATCTGTAATCCTCCCCGCAAGCCTTCCCGTTGTTCCGGCAAATATTAGTTGATGAGATAAAATAAGCAGAGAAAGAAAAATCTGTAAAAATATTTTCATATAAGACTCCTTTTTAACATTCTTTCAAAACTTAAAGAAATCCAGTTGTTATTAAAATATATCATTAATCTAACCGGCATTATTTTCAATTTTAACACACAATAATCAATTTCTTAAAAATCATTAAGTAGAGGAGTACAAAAATAATACTGTGAGTAACGGTAATCTTTTTAGGAGATTGACCTAATTTTATGCCTTAACTTCTTATGGTTTTTATAACTAGAGTTGCAGTATAAATTTTCTGTTTATTACTCCTTAAAATATGATCAATAATTCAATGTGATATTTTTCCAATTAAAAATATATTGTTC
>JBATIA010000153.1:0-5355 GCA_049667415.1 Ignavibacteriaceae bacterium | reverse complement strand
CAACAGCAAGAATATTCGATATTCTGGTCACAGCAGATCTGAACATTTCAGTGTTAGTTTTTTTATCACGCAGGATTGTAATGTCCCTGCGAAGAAGCGGATGTTCAATAAGCTTAAAATTTTTAATTGAGGTTTTTTTCTTCAAGAGCGGACTCTTTAATAATTATCAGAAAATTTTTTGCCAATAATACTGAGAAGATTTATAAAAGGCGAAAGTGGAGGAGTATAATTGTAATTTATTTTTGAAAGCATCGAAACGGGTGTTTTTAATTTTATTAATGCAGATAAAAGATCGGCATAGCCTGAAACTTCTTTACCCCCAAGGAATGAACCACCAATAATTCGTTTACTGTTTTTATCTACTAGAACCTTGCCGATCACATAATCACTTCCAGGCATAACTGCCACAAGGTTCCTAGCCTTTGCAAATGCTTCCTCAACCTGAAAACCATTTTTTATTGCTTCCGAGGAAGACAATCCTACATTAGTAAAATACTTATTAAAAATTTTAACGCTTATATTTTTAACAACAGGTTCGTACTTAACATTTCCCCCTGCGGCATTTTGGCCAGCAATATGTCCGAGTTCGTAAGCATGAGTTGCAAGCGGGATGTAATCAGGTTTTCCAGTAATGGCGTTAACAATCTCAACATTGTCCCCTGCTGCAAAAATAAAACGGTCAGAAGTTTTCAAATATGGATCGACTTTTATAGCACCTGATTTGCCAATCTCAAGCTTTGCACTGTTTGCCAGGCAAGTATCAGGTTCAAAACCAACAGAAAGCAAAACCAAATCGGTCTTAATAAATTTACCTCCAAGATTAATTCCCAAAAGTTTATCTCCAGATATCACTGGTTCAAGATCATTCACTTCACCTGTAAATTCAATTCCATTATTGATTAATATTTTTAGTACTTCATCACCATATTCTTCATCTGCTCCCGGCAGAGGTTTGTTTTCCTTTTCAATTAACTGTACAGCAATTTTTCTTTTATTCAATGATTCAACCGCTTCCAATCCAATGTAACCTGAACCAATTACGATGGCTTTTGAAACTCTCCCATCAGAAACAAAATCATTTATCCGTCTAAGATCATTAATATTCTTTAATGTGAAAACGTTTTTTAATTGTGTATCGAAACCGGTTAATGTTTTTGCTTTTGAACCGGTTGTCAGAATTAGTTTATCATAATCGTAATTTAGTATTTTGTTTTCCATCAAATTCTTAACAGTAACCTGTTTCTTTTTTGTATCGATTTCTTCCACAAAATGCTTCACAAACACTTTTACACCCTTTTCGTTCTGGAATGAAGAAGGTGAGAAAAAAACGATTTTCCGGTAGTCATCTATTTCACCTGAGAGCACATATGGCATTTCGCAGGTTCCGGTTGAAATGAATTCACTTGCTTCGAATAGGAGTACATCTGAATTTGGATTAAACCTTTTCGCCTTTGCAGCAGCAGCAGGTCCTGCAGCATTTCCGCCGATCACTATAATTATTATCGGTCTCTTCATTTGCTCTTAAAACTTAATGTTATTGGCACGCCTCTAAATCCATATTGATTTCTTATCATTTTTTCAAGGAATCGCTTATAATTATCCGCAACGTGTTTAGGATAATTACAAAAGAAAGCAAAGATAGGATAGTGCTCTCCGATTTGTGTAACATATTTAATTTTAACTTCCTTGCCTGAGGGGGTTGTTGGCGGAGGGGATTTCTCAATCTCACCTAAGAGAAAATCATTTAATTCCTTCGTGGGAATTTTCTTTTTTCGATCTTCGCTAACCTGTTTGCTTAACTCCACTAATTTAAATATTCTTTGTTTTGTCAAAGCAGAAATGAAAATAACTTCAGCATAATCTATGGCTCCCATTTTATGATGAAGTGCTTTTTCATAAACAGCCGATGTGCTTGAATCCTTCTCCACAAGATCCCATTTATTTACTGCAATAATTAATCCTTTCCTCCAGCGAACGACTTCATCAATAATTTTCTGATCCTGTTTTTCCAGACCAATTATCGAATCGAGCAGGACAACTGCAATGTCACATTCACCAATCGCTTTCAGAGCTCTTATGTTTGAGTAAAACTCGATATTCTCCTGGACTTTTTTCTTTTTCCGGAGTCCGGCTGTATCAATTAAAACTATTTCTTCACCATAATATTTTAATATTGTATCTATGCTGTCACGAGTTGTCCCGGGAATATCGGTTACGATACTTCTTTCCTCTCCAAGAAGAGAATTTACAAGTGAAGATTTCCCAACGTTTGGTCGACCAACAATCGCAATTTTCAGTCTGGGATCTTCATCTGCTTCAACCCGATCACTGAAACTAGCCGTTACTTCCTCAAGAAGATCTCCAAGATTTCTACCACTTAAAGCAGATATAGGATAAACCTTTTCAACACCGAGACTATAGAATTCTGCTGCAGCAGTATCAAAATTTTGATTATCCGATTTATTTACAATCAGGAAGAAATTTCTCCCGGAATTTCTAAGAAGTATCATTATTTCTTTATCAATTGGAAGAATTCCATCACGGACGTCGACCACAAATAAGATGCTATCGGCTTCAGAGATAGCAATTTCAACCTGCTCCCGGATTGCAGTTTCAAAAACATCTTCACTTTCAGGTACATAACCACCGGTGTCAATTATCCTGAAATTTTTTCCGGACCAATCTGATTCGCCGTAAATCCTGTCTCGAGTTACACCACTTATATCATCAACAATGGCATCTCTTTTACCTACAATCCTGTTAAAGAGAGTGGACTTACCGACGTTTGGTCTTCCAACTATAACTATTAATGGGGTTTTCATTTTATAATACTCAAAAAAGCCCGTCAAAAGACGGGCTTAAATATAAAAATATATTTAGGAAGATTAGCGGAATAAAATTGTCTTATAATCACCGACCAGTTGTATTTAACACTTCGTGCGGGATATCTGCTGATAAAGTGCTATTGATAGTTGTTCAAATTATAATTGCTTACCCCGCCTATTTGTCCTGCTTTCTCTAAAGATATCTTTTTGCTTAAGTATGATAATCTGGGTTTCTGTAACCATATTTCTATTGCTGAATTAAGGTTTTCCATTGCTAATATTAATGAACCATGCTGCGATGTATCGATCTCATCCAATATCTTATGATGCAAATTAATATAATCTTTTCTTAATTTATTTGTTAGAATTTTTCCCTTCCTTAAAAGACTAACTTCAACATTTCGTCGGTCCGCTGGATTCTCTTCTCTGTTTAAGAATCCTTTATTCACAAGACCATCAATTATTCTGGTTGATCTGCTTTGACTCATTTTCAAACTATTTGCAATAAATCTATTATTAAGTTTATCATTAGTTTCAAAAAGACGAAGACATTTCAATTCTGCGTGAAGTATGCCGTTTTTTTCTGCCAACCATAATTCCTTTTGCTGGCATTTAGGCAGAAGGTTAAAAATTAGGTTAGCAAGAATTTCTGATTCTAGTTTTTCTCTGTTTTCTTTTTTTTTCATAAAGCTCCCATTGCTATAAAATTAATTTACTAACTCCTTGGGAGAAGTACAGCATTCTGAAAGGAAGATATGAGTAACGATTGTCAGGACGTTTCTCTCAAGGGGTAGCGCTATTACAACTTATAAATAAAATGACTGACAAACAATCAACTGTTAGTGGTCGGCAAATAAAAAATCCCTACCAACAACCCAACGTGGGGTAGGGCTTAATCGATATGCTTACATTTTATCACAATAACAGTATTATAAACAAGATAAATAATGTTGTATAATACTGTTAATCATCCCTGTTTTATTAAAATTACTTAAGCTTTATTTAATGATAAATATAGAGTGTATTCATCATTAAAATTAATATTTCGTATTGGTAGCTGATGACGAAAACTGTCTATAGCATCCTGTAAAGAATCAAAGCATGATATTACTTTCGTTATTCCCAGTGCCCAAAATTGTTCTACACTCTCCCTCTGAGGGAATACAACTTTTAATTTACCACCCTGTTCATTTACTTTTCGAAATATCTTTATTATCATCCCGATGAAGGTTGAATCCACATAGTTGCAAGCGGATAGATCAATGATTATTTTTTTCTTGTCAAACAGTAAATTACTCCCGAAGTCATCCCAAAAAGGCTTTGCATCTCTATGAGTAGCTACAATAATATCAAGTTTTACAACTGTAATTTTTTCAGTGATATCAATTTTAAAATCATCCATACTAAATTCCCCTCACAATAATAGTTTAATTATGCATAGTTTTTATTGAAATGGCAATATAAGTGCCAATTCGATTTTTCTTGTTTAACTCAACATCCTCATTTATGACGTTTCAATAATAGATTTATCTTCATTTTGAAACAGTAATAAATATAGAAGAAATAAATTTAAATGGCAGATTAAAATGTTTATGGGATATTACCTCTCTACTTTTTGTGCGAAACCACTAATTATGCGTAAGGAAGGGTGAAAATTAGATTACATTTACTGTTAAAAGAAAACCCCTACTAAGTAAGATTAATAGGGGGTAGAGTTAACAAATATTATTTTATCTAATTCTAAGGAATATATTTACTGAAGAATAAGTTTTTTCGTTATTTATTCTAGTTAGTTACTGGTTTATTAGTCTCTTTTGTGGGAGAGAAATTTATTGAATCTCCCATCTTACTATTGCCATCGAATTTTGCTCCCGATTCTACTACCAGGATTTTTGTTAAGATATCTCCTTTTAGGTTTCCCTTAGATTCCAATGCTAATTTTTCCTTTGCAGTTACAGTTCCAAGAACTTTACCACCAATTGTTATTACATTTGCATTAATTTGTCCATTTACCTGCCCACTCTCCCCTACAGTAACATTGTTCTGAGAAATTATATCTCCTTTTATATCTCCATCAACCCTGATATTACCATCACTGGTTATTTTTCCTTCAATCTTAACACCACGACTAATTATTGTAGTCTCCTCTGATCTTGCACCTTCCATTGATGAGCTTTTCAGCATATTATGTCTCTCCTTTTAATTAATATGGATGAATACTTTTGTTTAATTCAATTTTGCATCATTGTTAAAATAAAGATAGTAAATTCTGTTGAAGAAACCACTCCAAAAAAAATAAGTTTAATTAAAAGGGATTATACAAAAATGCCAGCATAGGGGGATTAAAAGTGAAGGCATTGTAATTATTGTCTTCACCTTTTATAAAGACTTGGAAGAATAAGATCACTCTTTTAGTAAAAAATTTACTTAAGACAGAAATACTAAAAACTATATCTAAATTTTAAAGTTGGTACTAACTCAACACCACCTGCAAAGTTATGAGTTTCAATTCTCAGGTTTACTGCGATAT